>DAOVDS010000092.1 GCA_030669415.1 bacterium | reverse complement strand
ACGACCCCCTGCCCACTTTCAACAACTCCATTATATGGGGTAACTCCGCGGGCGGAAACGGCGACCAGTTCTACCTCGACGGCGCTTCCGTGGCGACACTCAACTACTGCGACTACGACAACGGCGCCGGTGATATAAGCGGCTCCGGCACGGTCGCCACTAATTCCTGCACCAATCTCGACCCCCAGTTTGTCGATGTGGCCAACGACGATTACCACCTGCTCGATGCTTCACCTTGTATTGATGTGGGTGAGAACAGCTACGTGACATGGAGCAGCGACCTCGACGGCAATCCGCGGATTCTGAACACTGTAGATATCGGCGCGTATGAATATCAGGTGGAATACATTGTGGCAGACCTCACCACTGGCGCGCTAACAGGAATAGCGACCATCCCCGACCTTCTGACGAACGACGCCTACAAGACGACCAAACTGGTCTTGAAGCGAATCCCTGCCGGGACGTTCCAGATGGGCGACCAGGCCGGCGGCGGCGATGCGGATGAATTGCCGGTGCATACAGTGAATATCACGCAGGCGTTCTACATCGGCGTCTTCGAGGTGACGCAGAGGCAATGGTACGAGATACAGGGCGATTGGCCGAGTTACTTTACGACGAACCCGGACAAGCGGCCGGTGGAGAAGGTTTCGTGGGACAACATCAACGGCGCAGGTGGCTTCATGGAGTCGCTGGCTTCGCTAACGGGAGACACGTTCCGCCTTCCGACTGAAGCCGAGTGGGAATACTGCTGCAAGGCAGGTACGACAACGAACTACTCTTACGGGGACACGGCGGATGGAGCCTACATGTGGTACGATGTAAACGGAGGAGGCGAGACGCATGAGGTCGGGGGAAAACTCCCCAATCCGTGGGGACTCTACGACATGCACGGCAATGTATGGGAGTGGTGTGAGGACTGGTATGACAGCGGGTACTATCAGTACTGTGTGGACAATACCATAACCGATGACCCGCAGGGGCCTGCTGGCCCTCTGACCTATCGCGTGATGCGCGACAGTGGCTGGGACAGCGTCGCTTGGCACTGCCGATCGGCCGCTCGTCGCGAGTACTGGCCGTCAGACCGCCTCAATAGCGGGCTTCGCGTTTCGAGGAGTTCTCCTTGATACTGATTTGGTGTATGCGTGTTAGCCGGCGGGGCGTGGTGATGTGTACGCCGACACGTGGGAGTACTGATTTGCGGGCGATGCGGGTTGATTATACGACACGTACATGGTAGGATAAGGCAGGTTTGACAAAAAGGAAACCGAGGTAGTAAGTATGGCTCATATTCGTATAGACAGGGGAGCGATAGCCGGTTTTTGCTGGAAGCACCATATCAAGCGGCTGGCGCTTTTCGGGTCGGTTCTGCGCGACGACTTCCGTCCCGGCAGCGATGTGGATGTCCTGGTCGAGTTTGAACCCGGACACGTGCCGGGGCTGGCTTTTTTCGCCATGCAGGAAGAGCTCTCCAGCCTGTTGGGACAGAAGGTGGACTTGAATACGCCTGGCTTCATAAGCGGCTACTTCCGCGATGATGTGTTGGCTGAAGCAGAGGTGCAGTATGCAAGGCCGTGACCCGCTCCTGCCTTTGCGTCACATGCATGACTGCGCGGAAGAAGCGGCTACGCCACCCCGCCGAGTGATAAGCAACGCGGCGAACAAGTTCGCCGGTTAACAGTTTGACAGGAGCATGAAAATGACAGGACGTTTCCGAACGCTTTCGTTTGCGGCGCTTTTGCTCTTTACGGTAATGCTCTGTTCCTGTGCGGGGCCGATACTTGCCATCGTCAGGGCCATTGAAGGCGATGATAACGACAAGCATGACCCTGTAACCCTTCTGGTGCCGCAGGAGTATGCGACCATACAGGAAGCAATTGATGCCGCGTTTGACGGCGATACCGTGCTTGTTGCGGACGGCACGTACACCGGCCCGGGAAACAAGGACCTCATGTTCGGCAAGCCGATAATCCTGAGGTCGGAGAACGGCCCCGAAAACTGCATCATAGACTGCGAGAACGACGGCCGGGGTGTTTTCTTCCCTCATATCTACATGGCGCCTGCGGGCACGGGCGTGTTTGACGGGTTTACTGTTACAAACGGTAATAACGTTGATGATGGCGGCGCAATCTTCTGCGGCGGCAATTTCGTAGCGAAAATCATTAACTGTATAATAACTGACAATGCCGCCATGGATAAGGGTGGCGGCATCTTCTGCGACTATGACGCAAACATCCAGATAATAAACTGTACCATAACAAACAATACGGCGAATAGCGGCGGCGGTATTCGCACCAACCGGTTCAACGGCAAAATAGAGCGTTGTATTATTAGCGGCAATACTGCCGACCGGGGCGGTGGAGGAATGCAGTTCTGGGAAGGCGGCAACCCCGAGGTGACAAGCTGCCTGATAGTTGACAACATCGCGCAGGGTAACTACGGCGACGGCAACGGCGGCGCCATCTCCTGCTTCGACTCGAACCCGACTTTCCTCAACTGCACCATAGGCAGCAATACCGCTGCGGATACCGGAAGCGGCTGGTACGCGGGAGGCGGCGTCTATTGCGACCTGAGCTCCTCTCCTGTATTCAGCAACTGCATCCTGTGGGGTAACACTGCCACTGATGGCGGCAATCAGATATACACTAACGACAGCTCCTCGACCGTGACTCTCAATACCTCCGACTGCCTCAGCAGCATCGGTGAAGTCGAGGGCGCCGGCACAGTTACTCGTGATGTCAACATAGGAGTTGACCCGCTTTTCGTCGATGCCGCCGGAGGAAACTACGAGCTTCAGAGCTCCTCGCCGTGCATCGATGCCGGCGACAACGGCCGCGTGCCGCCGGCAATGACCATGGATGTCCGGGGTTATCCGCGATTCATGGATGGCGACAGGGGTGGCGCAGTTATCGTGGACATTGGCGCATACGAGTTCCGCCCGAGAGTCTACGTCGATGATACCGGCGGGTTCGACATAAACGAAGGGGAGGACTGGGCAAACGCCGTAAAGTCGATAAGAAAAGGGCTCGAAATAGCTCAGGACTGGTGGGTCGTGCTGGTCGCCGACGGCACCTACAGCGGGCTCGACAACAGGTTCCTGGACTTCGCGGGCAAGTCGGTGACTCTTGAATCGGTCAGCGGAGCCGCAAGCTGCATTATTGATTGCCAGGATTCCGGTCGCGCCTTCCGCTTCCACCACGGCGAGGACGGCTGCTCGGTGCTTGACGGCTTCACAATTACAGATGGCGATTCTTCGGAAAACGGAGGCGGCATCCTCTGTGAAAGCTCCAGCCCCACTATTACCAACTGCATAATCGACAACTGCACTGCCGACCAGGGCGGCGCTATCGCCTGCGATAACAACTCCTGCCCCGTAATAAAAAACTGCACGATAAGCAATAGCTTTGCGGGCCGCAACGGCGGCGGCGTTTTCTGCAGCCTCGATTCCTGCCCGACAATCGACAACTGCACCGTATACGGAAACTCGGCTGGCTACGGCGCGGGCATATACTGTGAGCGCCAGTCAGACCCCACAATCACCAACTGCGTGATAAGGAACAACTCCGGGTATACAGCCGGTGGCATACACTGCCAGGACTCCTGCCCCGAGATTATCAACTGCGAGATAAGGAGCAACAGCGCGACCGGCACCTACGGCGGCGGTATCCGCTGCCAGGATGCCTCCCCCTCGATTGTCAATTGCAAAATCACGGACAACACCTCATTTTCAGATGGCGCCGGCATTTTCGCCGACAAGTGCTTCTCGACTATCAGCAACTGCACGATAGCTAACAACGACTCGTCCACAATGGGTGGTGGCGTTTTCTTCATCTATTCCTCGCCGACGCTCGACAACACTATTATCTGGGGTAACAGCGCCTCGACGGGAAACCAGATATACATCTACGACAGTGATACGGATATTGTACTCAACTACTGCGATTTTGCCGCCGGCGTGGGGGAAGTGGACGGGCCCGGAACGGTTACGGTGAACCACTGCAAGGGTATTGACCCGCTGTTCGTGAACGCTGCGGGCGACGACTACCACCTGCAGGCGGGCTCGTCATGCATCGATGCGGGGGACAACTCGCTCATACCTGTCGGCGTGACCAAAGACCTGGATGGCAATGCGCGAATATCCAACGGAACTGTGGATATGGGAGCGTATGAGTATCAGCCGTAGCCGACACGTGGGAATAGTGGTATGGGTGAATTCATCACCACGCCTCACGGCGTGGTGCTTCCGGGATAAGGGGATGGGGATTGTTGATATGTGGTTTTTGATTACATGGACAACATACGGGCATTGGGTGCCGGGCGACGCGCGGGGGTTCAGGACATATCGCGGCCGAAAGACGATACCGCCACCGAGAAGATACGCCGGCAGCGAGCGGGCATACAATCCCGTCGAACATGAACGCCTGCGCGAGCACGTGAAATCCAGGATTTCGGGCCCCATCCGGCTGAACAAGCGCCAGATGCGGGCAGCCTGTGATATGATAATTGAAACTGCATCGGGATTTGGCGCAGGCGGTGTTGTCGCGGCCGGGTCGCACCATGTGCACATTCTCGCCTCGTTTCCACCGACGATGACGACCGGATTCTTCTGCAACCGTGTCAAATCGAGGTCTTCGCTGCGGTTATCGGAATACGGCTTGAAGGGGAAGGTATGGGCGCGCAGAAACGGATTCCGGACGATGACACGGACAGCGCCCGCCGGTATGTGCTGTCGCATAAACGAGAAGAAGCTGTTGTAGCGGAATTCTAACTCTATTGTACCGGAAGCACCACGCCGTGAGGCGTGGTGATGTGTCTGATTTGAGGAAACAGCGTTGAAACTGCCGTGTGAGTTTGGGGAATTCTAATAAAATAATTAACATTTTACTTGACAAGGGGTGAAAGATGCTGTATTCTGTTAAGAGAGATTGGACGTGAATCCGGCTCGCCGGACGCGTCCGGTCGTGGTTTTAGGGGGTGCGAAAAACTACAGAGTGGTAATTTGCAATGAAAAATGTTAAGTTAAACACAATTTACATAACTCCGCCGGTAAAAAGGAGTTGCAAGATGACTAGACGGCGCAAATCAAATAGATGCCCACACAACAGTCGAGTAAAATTTGTAAATTTTCTCCCGTCCTATGCGCGGAAAAGCAAGGTGGCTATCTTACTTTTCTTCCTTACATTGACAGCAATTTGCGGCTGCGGGGTGGGTAAGCCGTTGCTTGTGAGTGAGCGGCCGGAAATACTCAAACTTAAAGGGCCGGAGCACAAGCCAGTCGGATGTACAGTCCAGGTTCTTCCAGCGGTGCTTTCACTTGCTGCTGCCGAGAAGGGTGAGGGCAAACAAACTGCCGACGGTAATGCGCGGGAGCTGTGCATCCACGATGAGATTGCCGGTGTGCTCAGCGAGTTTGAGTTGTTTGATGGGGTGATATTGGACGACGATCCTTCGGGCGTTTTCTTCAGGGTAAATACCAAGGTGGCTAAATACGAGTATTCATACGAGGGCAGGAACGGCTGTTACATACCGAACCTGCTCTGGTGGTCGTACTCTCCGTGGGCGAGCTGGCTGGTTGCTGATGAGAATTACTCAGGCTCTCTCATTGCCAAAGTAAGTGTAGAAGATGTCCAGACGCATGAGGAGGTATGGGGCGAGACAATCGAGACGCAGGTAGTGAAGGCCCTGGATGATTATCAGCGAGGGACGAAGTGGTTCAGCATCTTGAGCCTGGGCGAGCTGAAGCTGGAGAACTGGCAGAAGATAGAAGGGACGTTGCGGCCGCATGTTCTGGAGGAGTTCAAGGCGAAGCTGCTTGGGAGATTGCTTGCGCCGGAAGTTCAGGAGAGGCTTGCCGAGGCTGCTGAGAAAATCAGGGTGCGTCGCCTTCCCGAGGCTGATTTGGCAATTGTTGTGGGTATTAATTCATGTCCACAGCTTGGCGAGAAACAGCCGAAGTGGTGCAGGGAATCGGCAGAGAAATTTGCGGAGGTTCTGGAGAAGGCGGGCTATAGGGTTGTCAAGTTGCAGAATGCCAAGATCGCCGATATCAGGGCTGCTCTGGAGGATGCGGCTTCGCAGACAGACTACCGCACAGGGCGTCTGCTGTTCTACTTTGCCGGTGTTGGTGCGAGCAAATACTTGGAGGACAAGAAGGCTGTCGAGCAATATCTGCTTGGCAGTGGGGATGAGATGCTTTCGCTGGTGGAGCTGGCCCAAGTGGTGGAGAAGGTCAGGGCCGAGGAGCGGATGATAATACTTGATGCGGGTTTTGCCCTGGACAGTTTGGGCCGGGGTATCAGGTTGAACAAGATACCTCAAGGTGCGCAACTCGATTTCCCCAAGGGACTGACCTCGGGGAATTGCGGTTTCCTGAGCGCCTGCGGTCCGGGACAGGGTGCTGCAGAAGATGACAATCTCAAGGCGTGCGTCTTCACGCACTACATCCTCAAAGCTTTGTCCGGGAAGAAGTGCGACACAGACGGCGATGGTGCGATTTCTCTTGAAGAGATATTCAACTCCGAGGCAATCCGCTTTGACTTATCTCGGTATTGCGAGATGGAGTACGAGGCAAAGCAGGAGCCGTTCTTAGGCGAGGCTTTGCGTTCCGGCAAGGTGCTTGAAAGCAAGCGGTGAAAGGGGACAAGTTGACCAGGACAACGGGCACCTTCTCTGCTATGGTTCGTATTGCTTTTGGGCTGCGATGCGGATGGGTGCGTTAAATTTTAGGGGGTTGTAAAACAGAGAGTCAGAGAGTTTTGGCGCGGTTCTTCGGACTGCCGCTCGCAACCATATGGTTGCTTCCGCACCCCGGACGCTCTCACCTAAACCAGAGAATTTAGAACCTTCGCCCGACATGCGCATAACCCTTTGACGACAGTAGGTTATGAAGAAACCCCGAACGCTCTCGGTTTCGGGGTTTTGCGTCAACTACAGGGCACTCAAAAGTTCGAGAAAAATGAATTGCTCCCCGGACGCAACCCTCTTCGGACTCCGCGCATCCTTAATATCTGAATGAGTGTCACCTTTTTGTCGAGTTTTTTCTTGACAAAAACTGGTAGTAACCGATAGTATCTTGGCTTGTTTCCCATAATCGTCGGTCACTATTGGTACTTGAGGAGCAGCGAATGGCGTTCAACTCCGACGAAGTAATGACTATTGAAGAGCTTTCAGTGTACTTGAAAGTGTCCAAGTCCACATTGTACAAACTGGCGCAGGAAGGAAGCCTGCCAGGCCAGAAGGTCGGCAAGCACTGGCGGTTCCACCGGGATGTTATCGACCGTTGGCTTGCCTCCAGACTGGACAATATCAGGGAGAAAGAAAAAGAGAAATCGAAGCAAGAAAAGCGAGAGACGCAAGAGTGACACGCGAGGAGCGGACCATGGACGCAAAGAAGAAGGTGAAGAAAACGACCAAATCCGTTGGTCGAACGACCAAGAATCTTGGTGACACGGGCTGGGCGAGGCTCTTCGCATCTCCAACGATGGCCCGGCTTCTCACCCTGTTTCTCACGCATGCCGAGCAGGACTTTTACCAGAAGGAGTTGGCCCGGATGATCGGAGCCGGGCTCTTTACCGTGCAGCGCGAGCTCGCTCGCCTGGAGAAGGCCGTTCTCGTGGATAGGACGCCGCGCGGGAACCGGGTGTACTATCGAGCCAATCGAAAACACCCTGCATTCGAGGATTTGAAGCGGGTCATTCTGAAGACCATGGGACTGGGCGAGACCCTTCGCGCTGCGTTGGCCCCCCTGGCTGGTCGCGTGCGGGTTGCTTTCATCTACGGTTCTTTCGCCCGCGGCGAAGAGGCGGCAGGGAGCGATATCGACGTCCTCCTCGTGGGCGACCTGTCCCTTCGTGAGGTTTCTACCGTTCTCGGCCCCGCCGGTCGGGAGCTGGGGCGCGAGTTCAACCCGGCCGTTTACCCGCTGGACGAGTTCAAAGCCAAGGTCGCGGAAGGTCATCACTTCATCACAGAAGTGCTGAATGGCGAGAAGATTTTCCTCGTTGGAGACGAGCATGAGCTTGAAAGCATTATTGGCTGATGGACGCATCCGCGCGCACAAGACGTCCGCCAGGGAAGTAGCGGACCTCCTGCGCGTTGTGGATCGCGATCTGGCGGACGCGGCCATTCCCCAACTTTCGACGGACCGCCGCTTCGCCACGGCCTACAACGCCGCCCTACAGCTGGCCACCATTGCACTTCACGCGTCCGGCCACCGGGCCGCCGGAGCGGGTCATCACTGGAGCACCTTCCACGTGCTGCCGGAAATCATGGGGCCGCAAGCTCAGGTGCGTGCCGATTACCTCGACAGTTGCCGCGCCAAGCGGAATGTCACAGATTACGATCGCGCTGGCGAAATATCCGAACGCGACGCCGAGGAGATTCTCGCTGAGGCTGAGACGTTCCGCAGGGAACTTCTCGCCTGGCTCAAGAAGAATCATCCGACTCTCGTTCCAAGAGGCGCTCAATGACAACGACCAACGACATCATGCTTGCGGAACACGAACCTCTCCTCTTCAAGGAAAAGACGCTCCAGGGCTTCATTGCCGATCTCTTCTCCCGCCTGAACAAGGTCGAACGCCTGGGCTCCGGCATCCGAAAAATGCGAAAGGCGATGGCGGACGCAGGCCTTCCCGAGCCCGAGTTTGATCCCAACGGCTTTTTCACCGCACTCTTTCGCCGCTCCCCGGAGTTTGCGCTTAAACAGCCGGAGACTGCCCAGAAAACTATCCAGAAAACTACCCTGAAAACTGCCCAGAAGATCATGGCCCTGAAAGCCCCAGGATAGGAAACAGAGAGAGCAGAATTCACTGAAAATTGCGCTGAAAACTTCATTAAAAAGTACTGTGCAAACAGCTTTAGCCATCCTGACGGCAACCCCTGAGGCATCTCACGGTCATGTACCACCCACTGCGTTGCCATGTGTTCGTGAAGCGCACCTGAGACCGCGATAAGGCATGTCGCATTTTCCTTGCAAAATCGGGTAGCCGTGCCATAATGTTCGGTGCAGTTTCCGTCGAGAAGGTTGGAAGCGAAGTAGCTGAATGTGCGTACTGGTAAGTACTTAGGCAGGCAACGATGGCTCAACAAGTTGTGATTGAGAATCCAATTCTGAATTCCCCTTTCGGAGAACCTGAACGCCATTTCAAGTTCAGCGAAGAAGGAATCACCAACGAAATCCTTGATTCCCGGCGAATCAGTGCTTACTTCGTCCCCGTGCCGCGCTCGAAGAAGAAAGGCAAGGCCCAACTGGAATTCGAGACAGAGTGGACAGAAGATAGGCTCGAGGAGAACAAGTTCATCAACGAAATCCGTGCCCGCGTGGACATCTGGCGCAAAAGAGGACGCCCTGGAATTACCAAGACCACAGCTTCGCTGCTCGATTACTGGACAAATCCTGAGAGAGGGTTACGCCTCTTCTTCTGCCAGATTGAGGCATTGGAAACAGCCATCTATCTTACCGAGGCTGCTGGTAAGCAGGGCGATTCTTGGATTGAAAACCGTCTTAGGGAAGAGAACGAGAACTGCAACCCTGACCTGTATCGCATCGCGTTCAAAATGGCCACGGGAAGCGGCAAGACTGTAGTCATGGCGATGCTTATTGCATGGCACGTGTTGAACAAGTCCGTCAGTACCCAGGACGCGCGCTTTAGTGATACGTTTCTCCTCGTTACTCCAGGCATCACAATCAAAGACAGGTTGCGCGTTCTTTTACCCAACGACCCCGATAACTACTACCGCAAGATGGATGTCGTTCCACCCGGCCTGCGTCAGGCTCTTGGCAAGGCACGAATCATCATCACGAATTTCCACCAGCTGATGCGTCGTGAACGTGTTTCTGCCGGCAAGTTGACCAAAGAAATTCTGTCAAAGGGCGGTGAAAGCCCCTTCACCGAAACCCCTGACCAGATGGTTCGGCGGGTGTGCCGTGAGTTCGGAAATAAGAAGAACATCATTATCATCAATGACGAAGCACACCATTGCTACCGGCGCAAGCCTGATGAAGTGAAGCTCAAGGGCGACGAGCGCAAAGAGGCCCAGAAGCGTAACGAGCTCCGGGTCGGCCTATAGGTACGCCTCTGTTTATCGCTCCGGAGATACTTCGGGCAGAAGAAACCGACTACCGAGCGGATTTCTATTCGCTTGGAGTGCTTATCTACCATCTCGTGACGGGCGGCGCTTACCCCTTTGAGGCCCAGACTCCTTTGGAGCTCTATGCCAGAGTCGTGAACAACCCGCCAACCTATCCCACGCGCCACAATCCAGACCTGTCCTCAGAGTATGAAAACCTCATCTTGATACTGTTGTCCAAGCAACCATATCAGCGGGTTTTCACTCATGAGGAGTTGAGGACGGCTATAGAGTCAACTCCTATGTCTATCAGGGTACGAACCAGAGTTGCCGCTCGCAGGGCAGCAAGGCCATATCCCAAGAAATGTTTCTTTCGCCTGCTTCACACCGAGAAAAGCGTTGTGGAGTCCTTCATCCAGGCGGGAGGGGCCATGGATGGTTTCATATATCCCGCAAACTATCTCCCACGCTACCGGAGATGCCTGGAAACCTTTCAGCAGTTAGGCCTGGAATACCTTTTTGACCCCGTGGCTTATCGCCTTACCTACTCTTCGTTCGGCCAAACCCAGGGTGTAGTGAATCTGCCCTATGTCATGGACAGAGACAATATTCTCACACGTGAATCCCTTCAGACGCTTCAGGCACAGCAAACATATGCACGGGCCTGCATTGACTGGCAATTGCGGTGGAACTGTTCTATTCTTGTGGCACCGTTTCATTTTTGCCGCGATTTGACATCACCATGGATTGAGGTCGATATCAAATTGATTGAAGAGTCGGTTGCTTATGTCAGGACGATTCAGGATTCGCCACCGGTCTACGCAGGTCTTTGCCTCAACATTGAAGCATATACTTCACAACAGAACCGTATGGCGCTGGTGAATCGCTATTCCCGGGCAAGAACAGAGGGGTATCTGTTTTATGTTGACAACATCGATGAGAGAACCGATAATAGAATACAGATTCGTGCTATGCTCGAATTGCTCAGATTGTTCCAACAACTCGGCAAACCGGTTTTTGCCTGTCGAGTAGGAACTCTCGGACTTGGCTTGCTTGCAGCCGGGGTTGATGTGATGACCACCGGAATTGCCTCTTTGACCGGCTTCTCAGAGTCGGGCTTGCTGGCCAGCAGAGCAACCGGCTATGACATGTCTCCCAAGTATTACATCCCTTCCATGTTGCTGACAGTGCCTGTGCCACTGGCAGAGGATATACTCTCTGACGCAAACAATGCCGACCTCAGGTGTAACTGTCCGCATTGTGGCGGCAGGTATCGGAATCTTGCCCGCGTTGCGAAGGTCCATTTCCTTGAGACAAGAACACAGGAAACTAGACATCTCAACTCATTGAGGAGCAGAACCGAGCGTCTTCAGTGGTTCCTCGGGCGGGTCAACGATGCTATCAGTGCCTGCCGGCAAGTCAGCCGGCAAGGAACCGTTGCCCTGCCATCGTCGAGGTATTCGCATCTGAGTACTTGGCGGGGGCTATTGACTGATTGTTTGAGGAGGCAAGTTGCCCAGTAGATGCGAAGCGGACATGATTGAGCCAATTCGCCATCTCATGCAGAATGAGATGCTACTGGATGTGGTCGTTCAGGAATGCCGGGCTGGTTATGGTATTCCCGACTTGGTGGGGGCGGCAATTAGCAAAAAAGGTTGTGAACTACGCAGGAAGTCTGGACTTCCTGGCGCACTTGACCATCACCACCTGGTTGAAATCGTTTTAATCCTGAGGCCGGGCCTTCGACGTTCTTTTGAGTATCTCTCAAAACGGGTTTCTTTTTCCGAAAGCACCTTCTTCCGCAAAGTGCTTCCTCAGCTAAGAGCATACGGCGTTGTTGAAATACACCACGACGGCTATGTCCAGCTTTCCGCAGAGTTCCCTAACCCTACGAACTATATTGTCGCGGTTGAGGCAAAACAGAACAGATGGCGGCAGGCGATACTTCAAGCGCGCAGATACAGGTACTTCGCAGAAGAGGCCTATGTTGCTATCTGGAAGGACGCGGCTGCGCGAGTTGATAAGGCCCTTCTTCGCAGGCATCGTCTGGGCCTAATTCAGGTAGAAAACGATGGGGCCGAGATCATAGTTGAAGCTCCCAGACTGAGGCCACGCAACCCAAGCATGAACCGCTATTGCGCGGAGATTATGTTTGCACAAGTCTGTTCGCCGTAAGGTGAGTAAGAGTTGCGCATTTCATTAGAGAAATACAGTTCTCCTTACTCGCTTCATTCGTGGTACTTGGCGCCCGCGGTTTCCGTGGTTGATAAGACAGGGAACAGGATTCAGGGGTCAGGGGTTTGGATTTATCTCCCCATGCTTGCGCGTGGGGCTTCTGTGGTTGGGGTTTTCCCCACCAGTAAATGGTGGGGCTTTGGAATTATTCCTAATCTGTGTTTATCCGTGTTCACCTGTGGTTTGTTTTTTATTGCCACCACGCCTGCCGGTCCGCCGTACGGTCGCCAGACGCGCCCAACGGCGGGCGGATGCTTCCGAGATAAAAAGGTCAAATATGTGTTTTTCTCCGTGTTCTCTGCGTACTCTGTGGTAAGAAATCGGCGATTTGGATTTTAGGCAACGTAGCCCATGATGGCAAGGAATATGCCGATGGCGATGGCGAGGATTAGCCACACGACGAGCAGGGCGGAGTTTTTCTTGTAGATTTGTGTCCACCTGCCAAGCGAGGAGGGTGCAATGTTCAGGATAATACCTTTTATCAGCATGCTCCAGCCGGAGATTGTGATAATCAGCGACCAGTGGAGCTTCCAGACGTTATGAAACTGGATAACGAGAAGGCCCAATACGATACTCATAAGCCCGAAGGCGAGTGTAAGCGCGGTGTTTGATGTGAATTCATCCAGGAGTTTGCGGCAGTTCTTGAAATTGACGAGCATGCCTGCGGCGATGATTACCAGCGCCGGGCCCATAATCCTTGCGATAAGTGCCGAGTTCTCCATTTTGCCGCCTCCTTCTTACATTTCCGCGGTGGCGAAGCCACTTTTATGAGAGTCCCTGCGGGACAACCCCGGGGCTTGGGATTATTCATTCCGCCTTGCAAGCAAGGCGGCTAAAAGAATGCCCGCGCACTGAAGTACGCGGCTTTGGGATTATTCCTGTTCTTCTTCTTCGGTGTCGGTATCTTCGGCGGTTTCGTCGGGAAGTTCGGGTGCGGTTTCCTCGTCCGTTTCCTCTTTTCGGGCGAGGCGGGTGAACGAGCCGATGCGGTCGTCCTTGCCGGTCTTTATGAGCGTTACGCCCTGGGTGCTTCTGCCTATGACGCGCACGTTCTTGACGGGAATCCGAATCATCTTGCCCTGGACGGTTATTATCATAATTTCATCTTCGTCGCGCACGCTCATGAGTCCGACGACATCGCCGTTTCGCTTGGATGTCTTGATGTTGATTATCCCTTTGCCGCCGCGTGACTGGAGCCGGTACTTGCCGAAGTCGGTCCGCTTGCCGAAGCCGTTTTCGCAGACGGTAAGCAGGGTGGAGTGCTTGTCCACGAGTATCATCCCCTTGACGCTGTCGCCCTTTCGCAGCCTAATGCCCCTGACGCCGTGAGTGCCGCGG
>DAOVDS010000044.1 GCA_030669415.1 bacterium | reverse complement strand
GTCCTCTCGTATCCTGTGCAACTCATCCAGCACGGGGTCGTTTTTGCGTTTCATCAAGAGACCTCCTTACCCCATATTATTGTGACGCAATCAGGGCGGGAATGCACGCAAAAATCTTCGTGGTTAGTAATGCTCTCTGCGAATCTCTACGTTCTCTCTGCGTCTCTGCGGTAGAATGACCACACGACTTGCTACTTGAACTTAATGACCGCAATCACCGGCAGGTGGTCGGTGAGCTGTTTGGCCGGGGATGCGCAGTCAACGATTTCCAGGCCGCCTGAGACGAAGATGTAATCAATGCGGGTTGCGGGCCTCTTGGCCGGGAAGGTGGCGCCAGTCCCGCGCCGGGGTGTCCAGGTCGTAAGTGATAGCGCATCAACAAGCAGGCGCAGCGAGTCTTCCGTTCCCGTCAAATCGCAGTTGAAATCGCCCATGACCACCAGCGGGCCGTCAACTTCCTTGAGCACTTCTATCATCTTCTCGACCTGGCGGGTGCGGTTCTTTGCCGTCCTGAAGTCAAGGTGCGCAACGGCGAAGGTCACCGCCCTGCCCTTCACCTCAACGTCGGCCACGAGAAAGCCCTTTTCTCCCAGCCTGGCATCGCCGAAGGGGTAGTTCTCGAACCTGACAATGGGATGAGGCGAAAGCACGGCATTGCCGTAGTTGAGCTTGTAGTCGCCTTCGTTTACGTTGTTGACTCCAAACCGGCAGTGGGAAAAGCCCATGCACCCGGCAATAAACTCGGCGTGGTTGAAGTTGCCGCTCCAGTTGCAGTCAACGTCAACTTCCTGCAGACCGAGGACATCCGGCGAGACCGCCTTCACGTAGGCTGCCACAGCCTGCAGGTTGCGCCTTATGGTTTTCTCTCGCACAAGCAATTGGTGCAGGGAGGTGCCGCGCCCGTGGGCGATGTTGTAGGTCATAACGCAGAAGGCGTCCGCGGTGACATGCGGCTCTTCGCCGGTCAGCCGGGTGTCCATGGCGACCGGGAAGATTGAGCGGCCCAGGGAATCGAGCATCACGACAACAAGTGACAGAACAGACAGGACCACAAACGCGGCAGTGAGAGCTTTCCTTTTCGCCTTGCTCAACAGCGCACCTCCCCGGGCAGGTGAAGATTATCAGACCTGCGCCCGCGCGTCAAGCGTTTGGACTTGACAGGCCGACGGAGGCAAAATAGAATGCGAATCTTCATGGCAAGCCGCGGGTTTCAACCCGCGGGTGAAGTATGGTTCCCGGACCCGTGGACTGAAGTCCACGGCTTGCAGCAGAGGTGATTATGCGTATTCAGGAACACCCTATCCTCCAGTTCAAAAAAGGCCGCGTGGTCAAGTTCCAGTTCGACGGGAAAGAGCTGGAGGGATTCGAGGGAGAGATGATTTCCTCGGCGCTCATGGCCAACGGGGTCAAGGTGTTCAGGCACTCGAAGAAGCTTGACAAGCCGCGTGGCTTCTTCTGTGCGATTGGCCGCTGCGCATCCTGCAACATGGTGGTCGATGGCGTCCCCAACATCCGTGTCTGCGTGACAGGGCTGCGTGAAGGCATGACTGTCCAAACGCAGCAAGGGCGAGGGGAGGTCCGTCCATGAAGCGGCAGGTAATGGTAATCGGCGGCGGACCGGCAGGCATGTCAGCGGCGGTGACGGCGGCGCAGCTCGGCGCGAAGGTCACCATCTGCGAGGACAAGGGTGTGCTTGGCGGGCAGCTTATCAAGCAGACGCACCAGTTCTTCGGCTCGCAGGACCATTACGCAGGCACCCGCGGTATCGACATTGCGACAATTCTGACTGAGGCGCTTGCCGAGCTCGGTGTCGAGGTCTGGACCGACACGGTCGTTACAGGCCTGCACGATGAGAACGTGGTCGGGCTCACCCGGGAGGACAAGTACCACGAGGTCGAGTGCGAGCGCATAATTGTGGCCACAGGCGCATTTGAGAACATGCTGCCCATCCCCAACTCCGATTTGCCGGGCGTCTACGGCGCGGGCGGGGTGCAGACGCTCATGAATGTCGAGGGCGTGCTGCCGGGAGAGAACGTGGTCATGGTGGGCGCGGGGAATATCGGCATTATTGTCTCGTACCAGCTTGTGCAGGCGGGCGCGAACGTGCTCTGCGTTGTCGAGGCCATGGACCACGTCGGCGGGTACGAGGTGCACTCGGCGAAGCTGCGAAGGATGCAGGTGCCGATTCTAACATCCCACACTGTGACCCGTGTCGATGGCGACCAGGGCGTCGAGACCGCGACAATAGCCCGGGTTAAGGACTTCAGGCCGATACCGGGCACGGAATTTTCCGTTGACTGCGACACTGTGTGCATTGCCGTCGGGCTGACCCCGCTTACCGAGCTTCTTGCGCTCGCGGGGTGCAGGACGGAGTTTGTCGCCCAGCTTGGCGGGATTGTCGCGTGGCACAACGCAAGCATGCAGACTTCGCTTTCGCACATCTATGTCGCCGGAGACGCGTCGGGTATTGAAGAGGCTTCTACCGCAATGGTCGAGGGCAGAATCGCCGGCGCGCACGCGGCAATGACGCTGGGTCTCGGCGAGAAGAAGGCGAACAGGCTGATTGGCGAGTTCACGCTCCAGCTTGAGCAGCTCCGGGGCGGGCCGTTCGGCGAAAAGGCATCGGCAGGCAAGGCTGTTCTGTGGGGCACGCCCTTTGACAGCAAGCAAGGGTTCGCGCCGGCGCTGCAGCCGGAGCCTTTCGAGACAGGGGCGAGGGCTGTGCTCGAATGCTACCAGAATATCCCATGCAACCCGTGCGTGGCCGCCTGCAAGCAGGGCGCCATCACCATGGCCGAGGATATAAACGAGACGCCGAGACTCGATGCCGACAAGTGCACAGGCTGCGGCATTTGCGTGGCGTCGTGCCCGGGGCTTGCGATTTTCCTTGTCAATCGCGACTTCAGCGATACCGAGGTTGAGATTGGTGTTCCCTACGAGCTGCTGCCTCTGCCTGGCAAAGGCGAAGCCGTGCTTGCGCTGAACCGCGAGGGCGAGGTGCTCTGTGAGGCCAAAGTGACCAAGGTGCGCACGTCGAAGGCGTTCGACAGGACGGCGGTAATCTACATCGCAGTGCCTGCGGAACACGCTGACGAGGCGAGGTTCTTCGTGGCGAAGGACAGGGCGAAGCCGCCGCTTGTGAAGCAGAACCCGAGGACGGGCGAGACCGACGTGCTGATTTGCAGGTGCGAGGATGTCTACCAGTCGGAGATTGAGGCGCTTATCGACCAGGGCTATCACTCGTTCGACGAGCTCAAGAGAATACTGCGCTGCGGCATGGGGCCCTGCCAGGGCAAGACGTGCCAGCGTTTCGTGCTCGGAATACTGGCGCGCAAGCTGGGCGGGAAAGTTAGCGAGCTGAAGCCCCAGACTGCGCGCAGCCCCGTGAGGCCGACAGACCTCGGCGTGTTCGCGGACTCCGAGGCGCCCCGGAACCTTGCCGACTGGCCCGAGAAAGCCCGAGGATAACCGACCATGCGAACTAAAGCTGAAGCTGTTATCGTAGGCGGGGGTATCGTTGGGACCTCCATTGCGTACCACCTGGCGAAGCAGGGCATGACGGACATCGTGGTGCTTGAGCGCAACTTCCTCGCTTCGGGCGCGACCGGCCGCTGCGGCGGCGGCATGCGCCAGCAGTGGTCCACCAAAACCAACGTGCTCCTTGCCAAACACTCTGTGGCGGAGTTCGCGAACTTCAAGGAGGTCATGGGCCAGGATATCCAGTACCGCCAGGGCGGGTATCTCCTGCCGGCGTTCAACGACGAGATGCTAACCGAGCTCAAGACGAACGTCGCGCTGCAGAACTCGCTGGATGTCAATACCCGCATGGTCACGCCCGAGGAGATGAAGGATATCTCGCCGATACTCAACGTCACCGATGTGATAGGCGGCTCGTTCGGGCCAACCGACGGGGTGGCAAACCCGTTCCTCGTCGTCAAGGGCTATGCCGACAGGGCGCGCGACCTGGGCGCCGAGATAAGCATCAGGACCACCGTGACAGGCATTGAGCATGATGGCTCCCGCGTCAAGAAGGTTCACACCGACCGCGGTGACATCGAGACAGAGTGGGTCGTAAACGCCGCCGGGGCGTGGGCCTCGAAGCTCGGCACCATGATTGGCGCTGACTTGCCCGTCGAGCCCTACCGCCACCAGATACTTGTAACCGAGCCGGTGGAGATAATCCACCCGTGCATGGTGATTGACCTGCTGCACAACATATACTTCAGCCAGGCCGAGGAGGGCGCGTTTATCGGCGGGCAGACAGACAAGGACGAGCCGTCCAGCTTCAATATCCGCAACAACTCTCGCTTCCTCGTGGAGTTCAGCCGCAAGCTCGTCTACTGGGCGCCGGTCCTGCGGGGCATCAAGGTTGTCCGCCAGTGGGCCGGGCTCTACGCCATGACACCTGATGCGCAGCCGATACTCGGTCTTGTCGAGCCGTTCGAGAACTTCGTCTGCGCGGTGGGGTTCTCCGGCCACGGTTTCATGCTTGCACCTGCGGCAGCCAGGCTGATTTGCGACTTCATGGTGAAGGGCGCCAGCGACCTTGCGGACATCAAAGACATGTCAATCGCACGGTTCAAAGATGGCGAGATTACGAAAGAGAAAAACGTGGTATGACTGAGACAAATCCAAAATCTAAAGCTCAAATGTCAAATCAAAGCCAAAACCCAAATGACAAAACATACGACCTCAAAGAGAGAACAGCCTGTTTTGGTGAGGATGTCATTGATTTCGTGAAAGGACTCAAGAAGGACGAAATCACTCGTCTACTTATCAGCCAGGTTGTAAGGTCTGCAACGAGCATAGGTGCTAATTACATGGAAGCAGATGCGGCTGAATCCAAGAGAGATTTCCGACATAAGATTGCACTGTGTAAGAAAGAAGCAAAAGAGACAATGCACTGGCTGCGAATGATTACCAAGGCGGCCCCGGGACAGAAAGCATCTTGCAGGAAGCTATGGCAGGAAGTCAAAGAGTTGACTCTGATATTTTCTTCTATCCTCCTGCCGAAAAAGCAATCCTGAAAACCGGGCGTTCAGTTGCCACGCCTTTTTGACATTTGGCATTCGCACTTTGACATTGATTTGAAATTTGGATTTTGGGCTTTGGATTTCTTGACAGCTATTCTTCCGCAGCGGTAACTTCTTCTTCGACGGTGCTTTCCTGGTCGGCTGTTTCAGACGCAGCTTCCTTTGCTGCGGCGGCAGCTTTGGCTCTGCGTGCTTTCTTACCGCGCTTCTTGGTACGGGACTTCTTCTTCTCGCCGACATCCTCGATAAGCTCTTTTACCTTGGTGGCTTTTCCAACACGCCCACGCAGGTAATAGAGCTTGGCCCGGCGGACTTTGCCGCGTCTTCGGACCTTGATGTCCTTTATCACCGGCGAGTGAATCGGAAAGACGCGCTCCACCCCCTCGCCCCCGACAATGCGCCTTACCGTAAAGGTCTCACGCGTGCCTGAGCCCCTGCGGGCAATCACCGTCCCGGTAAATACCTGGATGCGCTCGCGGTCGCCTTCCTTAATCTCAATCTGCACATCGACAGTGTCGCCGATGCTGAACTTCGGAACCTTCTTCCTCAAATAGGACTTTTCAAGCTCAGATAAGGTATCCATGGGTTCAGTTCCTTAATTTGGGAAGCGCTGAGTATAGACGAGCTTCCCATTCATGTCAAGTGCAAGCTTGCAATTTTTCAGTCAATTTCGCCACTTCTTTCCCCATTACAGAATCTTTAGCTATTTGTAATGGCCGATTCTACGGTGATACGGTACAGTTAGATGAATTCTATATAAGTCATCATTACTTTCTTCTGGGAATTGAGAAATGGCGATAAGAATTATTCTGATCTGTGTCTGGTTCGCCCTCTTTATCTGCGCCATTACTGCCACTGTACACTGGAGGCGGCACAGAACTGATAAAGCTAAGGTCATGGCTTGCACTTTGTGGGGTTTGTGGGCATTTGTTGAAATAATTGGCACTGTCCTCGCATTTTCTCTCGGCTGGTTTAGCTGATTTCTCTGTGTGAAATCGACGGTAAGAGTCTCATTCTGACACTACTTCTCGTTGTCTTCCTGCAGCAAGTCTGGCCGGCGTTTAAGGGTGCGTTTTTCGGACTGTTCTTTTCGCCATTTCGCGATTTCGGCGTGGTTGCCGGAAAGCAGTATCTCAGGCACTTCCATGGCCCGGAACTCCGGCGGACGGGTGTAGTGCGGGTATTCGAGAACTCCGCTTTGGAAGGACTCCTCGTCCGTCGAGAACTCGTTTCCGAGCACGCCGGGGAGCTGGCGCACGACGGTGTCAATCACAATCATGGCAGGTATCTCGCCGCCGGTGGTTACGTAGTCGCCGACAGATATCTCGTCAACCGGCAGCCCCTCGCGGATTCTCTCATCAAAGCCCTCGTAGTGCCCGCAGACGAGCAGCAGCTTCTCTTTCTGCGCCAGCTCACCGGCAATCGCCTGGGTGTACTTGCGGCCCTGGGGGGTCAGCAGCACGACATGCCAGCGTTCCCAGTCCTTCCCGGTTATCTCCTCTACAGCGGCGAAAACCGGCTCTGGCGCAAGTACCATGCCTGGCCCGCCGCCGTAAGGCCGGTCATCAACGGTGCGGCGGCTGCCGAGTCCCCAGTCGCGCAGGTTGTGAAGCTCGACAGTGACCAGGCCGCGCTCGATGGCGAGCTTGAGGATGGACTCGCTCAAGATGCCTTCAAACATACCCGGGAAAAGTGTAAGTACGGCAATGTGCAACGCCAACCTCCGCGTGATGACCCCCGGACTGAAGTCCGGGGCTTCGGACCTTTTTATTACCCCCGGACTGAAGTCCGGGGCTTCTGAAGCCCCGCAGTTCACTGCGGGGGTAATGGACCATGCTTCAAAATGTATGTCATTGCCTGCGCAAGCTCGTCGTCGCGAACCCGTCTCGCATGATAGCCACGCGACCACACCTGGCCCTCAAGTCCATACACCGACAGCTCCCGGGAAGTAACTCCCTTGAGGCGCTGCACCAGTTTCGAGGGGTCGCCATCATTAGGTCTGGCGAGCACGTGCACATGGCTGTTGCCAACATGCATTGCCTGAACTGAACACGCGCAATGAGCCGCAATCTCAGGAATTCTGCGGCGCACGAATTCTTGCTGCGTGGCGTCAAGATTGACCTCACCCTTGCCGACCCGCTTGCTGTATTCAAGTAACTGTCGCCAGTCCTGCGGAGAGTAAGAGTTCTGATTGGCCGCGTATCTCCTGGGTGGTGGGATGTTAGATTTGTGCCTTCGGGTTCGAAATCCACGCGCGTCACCCGGTAGCCAGGAGCCGTGGGTCGTCCAGGTAATCAAGAACCAGCGCCATGCCATTTAATCTTCCGTCCAAATACCCCCGGACTGAAGTCCGGGGCTTCCGAAGCCCCGCAGTTCACTGCGGGGGTAGTGCACCTAATCCTGGACGTCGGTGACGCTTTCGAGCAGTTCGAGCGCGCGCTGCTCCTGCCCGAGGATTTCGCTCACCAGCTCGGCGGATTTCTTGCGCTCGGAGGCCAGGTTCTTGAACGCCTTCGCCCGCAGCTTGGGGTCGTCGGAATCCAGCCTGTCCTCACGGGGAGACCAGCTCTCCGTGTTGGAGGGGTGCACCCAGCGCAGCTTGCCCAGGAGGTCGCAGGCGACGTAGTAGTGAGCGGCCGCGTCAGAGATAACGAGGTTATCGCGGCCCTTGAAGAGCTTCGCGGCCTCGGCGAGGAAGTCGAAGGCTGTCTTTCGCGAGCGGGCCAGCAGGCCGAGCGGGAAGCAGTTCCACTCGCCGTAGCGGAACAGCTCAACTTTGGAAAGCTCTTCGAGCGCCTGCTGGCGCTGGGCCTCACTGTCGGCATCGTGATACTTCTGCCGCTTGGCGCGGTATATCTGCACAAGCTCCTCAATCTTCTCCGGCGGGTAGGATGCGTAATCCGCCGGCAGCTCTTCACCAAGGTGTTCGGCGAGCGCCCGGTAGGCGGCAAAACCGCTGTAGAAGGCCCTTCCGGTGTACTGGATTGACTCTATCCGCAGCAGCTTCAGTGCTTTCCGGAGCGCTTCGAGGAACAGCCCGCGCCAGTCTTCGTGCCCATTGTGCCCGTCGAGCACGAAGAGCACCCTGGAGGCATATTCCGGGCCGTCGTCAGGACCTTCGAGCGTAACGGACTCCTCCATCCAGCGCTCCATGAACTCCTCGCGGGTGTAGGAGCGGACCTCGTCATCGCAGGTGCGAAGCGACAGAGTGCCTGCGTCATCGTCATAGCCCACGAGCAGGTCCCAGTCACTTGGAGGCTCCGGCATTGTGCTCCAGAAGCTGACCATTGGGACGCCTCCGTGGGCAAGCGCGGTTTTCATGTTCTCGAGCGACTGGTCCGCGGGCTGGTCGTAGGTGTACTGGTAGTCGTACCCGAGGCGGGAGCAGGCGACGCGGAGCGGGTTCTCCGGGTACACAAACGCGCCCTCAAGCAGCAGTTCCGGGGAGAAGTGGAACCGGAAGCAGTCGCCGCTGATTCCGGCCAGCACCGCCTCTGAGACATTCTCGCCCTTGACCTCCAGCGCGGTCCTCAACCCCGCCAGGTACCCCCATTCCTTGAACGGCACATTCTCAAGCATGAACTGTTTCGGCTTGTTTCCAGACATGATTACCTCTCTCTCGTACTCCGGGGAGAATCTTCCTCAGAACTCAATGCCCTTTCGGGCCTTGACTCCCTCTGTGAACGGGTGCTTGACTTCCTTGAACTCGGTCACGGTATCAGCCATCTCGATTATCTGCGCGGGGGCATCCCTGCCAGTGAGGATAACATCCACGCCCGGGCGCCGGGAGCGCACCGCTTCAACCACCTCCTCGACTGAGAGCAGGCCGTAATTCACGGCATTGATAATCTCGTCAAGGATAACAAGCTCGCAGGTGCCCTCAGACAGCGCGCCGGCGGCCTGCTCGAGCCCTTCACGGGCGCCGGACATGTCCTCTTTCGTCGGCCCGGTCGCGGGGTCGAGGAAGCCCTTTCCGACGCGGCGAATCTGCACGCGCGGCTCGAGCTTGTGCACCGCATCGTGCTCACCGGATTCCCACTCCCCCTTTATGAACTGGAGCATCAGCACCCTGCGGCCGTGGCCGGCGGCCCGCATTGCCGCGCCGAGAGCGGCGGTGGTTTTGCCCTTGCCGTCACCGGTATTGACAATCACAAGGCCCGCCCTCGCGGACATGCTTACCCCCCGAACATCTCTGCCAAAAGAGCCCCGGGCTGGTTCTCAGGGCTCTTTCAATAACAAGTAACACCTACTTCTTAGGCTGTTTGAGCTGCCGGATAAAATCCTTCGCCCTGTCAACCCACCTCGAATCGGGGTGGTCCTTTAGGAGCTTCTCCCAGGTTTCCACCGCTTTCTTGTCATCGCCGCTCTCGTAGTACGCCCCCCCCATGTAGAAAAGGGCGTTATGCATAAGCTCGCTCTCGGAGTACTTGACGGTGAATAGGCGGAACTTCTTCAGGCCTTCCTTGTAGTTCCTCTCCCTCGCGTCCATCCGGGCTTCGGCCAGAAGAATGTCATCGCCGTAGCCTTTCTTGTCCATCACGTCGTGTTTCTTGACCTTCTTGAAGTTGTCCCTGGCCTGCTTGAACTGGCCGCTCTCGAACTGCAGGTGCCCCAGCCTGAACGCGGCCTCGACAAGGAAGCCCTTCTTGTTCCTCGCGTCGCCATCCACAACCTTCTGGAAAAGCGCCATCGCCTGGTCCTGGTAGCTGCGAATAACCCAGACCTTGGCCAGTTGCAGGTTGGCCTCGAGGTCTTCGGAGTCTTTCTGGAGCGTCTCGCGTGCCTTCTTCTCGATTGCTATCGACTCGTACACATCCTTGACCTTCTTGGCGAACGGGCCGGGGTCTTCGTACCCGCGCACCTCGCCGAGCCTCTTCTGCTCGGACGTTATGAACAAGACACGCGTCGCCTTGCTGGCGTGAAGCTTCTTCACAACGTCCTTGTCCTTGTTCTTCTCTATCTTCACGCAGATGAACTTCTTCGAGAGCTCCACCACCGCGGGCTGGTTGATGGCGTACTTCTCGAAGTCCGCGGCCATCGAGGAGCCCGCCACGTATATGTAGACCATGATCATGGAGTCGTCCTTCTTGGCCTTCTCCAGCGCCCCGCTGAAGTCAGACTCCCACTTCACGGCGTTGCCCGCAGGCTCCTCCGGCTTCTCCGGCTCCTGCGCAAGCAGGGGTGAGGCAGCCAACAGTAACGCAAACATACAAACCACAAAAATCAGACGATTCATGCTTTCACCTCCTCTTTCCCTACAGGATATTGTAGTATTTGACTGCCGCTTTTCAACAATTTTCTGGTTGCTTGCGAATATCCCGCCATTTCCGATGTCTAAATCACCGGACGAAGCACGGCCAGATTCCGAAAAAGGAGGGTAGAGAAATGCGCAAAGTGACGCTCCTTCTCGCTGCAGCTCTCCTGACACTGCCCGGCGCCGTCCTCGGCGATATAGTCGTCCTCAAGAATGGCTCCCGCATGGAAGGTGTGGTCAGCGAGCACGGAAACAAGCTGCACGTCGCCCTCAACTACGGCCACGTCGTTCTTCCCAAGAGCCTTGTTGACCACGTAATCATTTGCGACACGCCCCGCCAGAAGCTCAAGAAGAAACTCGCCGCAGCGGACCAGAACAGTATCGAGCAACTGACAAGCCTGCAGCAGTGGTGCGCCGAAAACGACCTCAAGGAAGAGGCCGGGAAAATTGCGCTCAAGATAGGCAGGCTCGTGCTTGGCAAGAAAGAGACCCGCCTTGACATGAAGGACGCTGGCGCCATCTTCGATTTCGCCCTGTGGTGCAAGCGCAGCGGCTACCCGGACTCGGTCGTGGAATCCTACCTGTGGAAAGTCGTGAGCCTCAAGCCGGAGCACTCGACGGCAAGGGAGATGCTCGGACAGGGCAGGTTCCGCGGCCAGTGGCTGAAGAAGACTGAAATCGCCGGGATTCGCCGGGCCGAGTACGACAAGGAAATGCGCCTCAAAGGCATGGTCAAGTACAAGGGCCAGTGGCTGATTCCGAACGCCGCTTCCTGCTTAAAGCAAATGGAAGACATCGAAGAACAGCGTGACGACCTCGACCGCGACAGGCAGCACCTCGAAGATGACAGGCGGGATGCGGCCCGCGAGCGCGAAGAGGTCGCGGCGGCAAGAAGCACTCTCTACTTCGAGCAGAACCGGCTCCAGCGGCGCGAAGATGTCCTTGAACGCACGGCGCTCAGGCAGGCCGCACTCGCACAGCGGCTCGCGTTCCACCGCGATGAACTGGCGCGCCTCAGGCTCGAGGTTGACCGGCTCAAAGACGAGCTCGAGCGCGAAAAGGAAAGCCTGCGCGAGCAGCGCCGCGAGACTGACAGGGAAAAACACAGGCTCCAGCAGCTCAGGTGCAGGCTGGAGTGTGAGTGGCGACAACTGCGCCAGGCAAAAAAGAAAAAGAATGACTGCCGTCCGGTGACGGATCGCCCAATAAATCCAAAAAAGAAAATAGGAAGCGAGGAGCATACGCCCGGGCGGCAGTCTTCTACCGACCGCGAAAGAGAAGCTTCCAGGCGAAAGAGAGTCAGACGCTGAGCCCCGGTTCCCACCAAGAAACTTTTTGGGCTTGACGCAGGCGCACTTTTCCTCTAAATTCACCCCGGTACGAACTGCCAGCCAAGCGAGGTGAAATGTGAAGAAGCTGATTGCCGTTTTGTTGCTCGTCTGCGCCGCCGGAGTCGGCTGCTCGTCAAACAGGGTCTTCGTCCACGCGCTCGAGCCTCCCAAGTGGCCCGTGGCACCGAACCGCACCATCGGCGTCGTGGCTGTCCTGGCCGGTAAGCAGGGCCGCAACGCCCACCTCACCCGCGACCTTGCGGCAGCCGTCGCTGACATGCTCAAACACAGCGCTTACTACAGCGACGTTAAAAGCCGCGAGCTCCCTGTAGGAAATTTCAAAATCGGCAAGTCCGGTGAAAGGCTCCCGCTCGAGAAGACCGTCACCGACTCGGCCGGGGAGCTCGGCGTTGAACTGCTCCTGTTCGTGGAAGTCCTCGA
Organism: bacterium; assembly: GCA_030669415.1. Lineage (GTDB taxonomy): Bacteria > Planctomycetota > SKW154 > SKW154 > DAOVDS01 > DAOVDS01. Next base: position 6,606 of record DAOVDS010000044.1, on the reverse strand, counting down.
TTCCAAGATGAGGATCGACCTCGGCGGACGCGTCGGCTACAGCGTGGGGTTCGGACGCATGCACGGCAACACCGCATTTGGGACATCCTTCGGCACTGGTTCGAGCTATTGGAACGCCAGGGCCCGGATGCTCGTAGGCCTTTCGCTCGTCGGCGCCCAGAAGAAATCGACACTTGCCCGAACGGTCGAAGGTCACTCCTTCTACCGCTCCTACACCGACTCCCTCCCCTCCGAGAGCGATGTCTTCGCGCAGATGGTCAAGTGGGCAAGCTCGCGCACGCTCTCCTACATCGATGTCTTTTATCACCCCTCGCCGCGCTATCTTATCTCAAGCGATACGAAACTCGTCGCCGACGGAATCCACCACGCCATGCTCGGCAGGCGCCAGGACTGGGACACCGCCCGCCACCTCTGGTCCAGGGCCTACGCCAAGAACCCGGACAGCCTCGCCGTCAACTACAACCTCGGCGTTGCCGCGGAGATACGCGAAGCCTACTCCGAAGCCTTCTCCTACTACCGGGCGGCCCGCGAAATATCACTCGACGAGAACGCCTTCGCCCGCGAGATGAAGGAAGCCACACGCTCCGCCCAGGTACTCGACGAGTTCGGCCCCCCAAAGGAAGCCAAAGAACCCCAAAAACAACCGGCCCCGGAGGAACCGGCCAAGCCTGCACCCCAGAAGTAGTGCACCTGAGTCGTGCTATAGTCTGGCCAAAACGGTTTGACTTTACAGCAGGATTGTTGCAAAATATGCGCGGAGTTCGCGCCAGCAGCATCTAAGGGGAATCAAGTATGATAGACAAGATAACCGTTCAGAACTACAAGAGCCTTGAGAACGTGGAAGTCGAGCTTGCACCTCTGACAGTATTCGTGGGCCCGAACAACGCCGGAAAGAGCAATCTTCTCGATTCCCTGCGACTGCTTCACGACCTTGTTGTTAGCGGAGAAGGCGCTGTTGAGGCCCGCGGCGGATTCCGCTACATCGTCTGGAACGGCGAAACAAAGAGAACCATCTCTTTCGCAATTGATGGGCATTTCGACAGAGACTCGGGGTTCTCAGAGTCAGTCAAATACCGGTATAAATTTGCCTTGGTGGGTGGCCCAACCCGTTACAGAACCTCGGGGGAATTCTTTCAGGTAAGCGTGGATGCTGAAAGAGAATCGGAGTCCGATGAAACCACAACTGCGTTGACGAAGTCAGGCCCAGTCAAACTCCTGGAGTATCCAACACAGGATGACGGCTCTTACGAAATATATGACATCCATGGAGAGAGAGTCTCCGGCGGATCGGCTGAGGAGAAACTCCCGCATCTAAGGAGGGTTTGGCGCGATGATTCCCCTCTGATCGCACACTTCGCGCAGCAGGTCAAGGACTGGGGTTTCTACAGCCTTGTGCCTTCGCGCATGGCAAATCCCGTCCGGGTGAAGAAAGACCTGCGCATTCTGCCTGAAGGAGATAATACTTCTGCTGTTCTCCATTCAATCCACTCCGAACACATTGACAGGTTCAACCAGATTCAAGAACTCATGAAAGCCGCTGTTCCAGAACTCATCGAGATTGTAACAGCCCTCACAGAACAAGGAGAAACTTATGCGAATGTTGGCGAAAAGCATCTGAATATTCGCATTCCGTCGTGGGCCATGTCAGATGGGACACTGCGCCTCCTGGCCCACCTCTCAGTGATATTTTCACCTCAGTGCCCTGCACTTGTCTGTTTTGAGGAACCGGAGAACTTTGTCCATCCCCACGTGCTTGAACTGCTTGCCAACGCGCTCAAGAAGGCATCCGAAAAGACTCAGATTCTGCTGACGACCCATTCCCCGCATTTCCTTGACCGCTTCGCCCCGGAGTCGCTCACTATAGTGGAAAAGAAAGAAGGAAAAACCAAGCTGAGTCAAGCAAAAGGGAAAAAAGGGATTAAGAAAGCACTCCGAACACTTGGATTGGGAGAGATGTGGTATTCAGGCAGCCTCGGAGGTGTGCCTGAATGACAATAGCCCTCTTCGTTGAAGGTCCCAGCGACAAGAAAACGCTTCGCATCCTCGTCAGAAGAATTCTCGGTAAGGGCGCAGCCAAGACAAAGATAGTATGCCGAATAGTGAGGCAAGGTGGGCTCTTCAATGCACGCAAGATTAAAGCCTACGTTCGTGATGACGTTCTCTTGCGACACCAGAACGTGGACAATATCATAGCAGTTGTAGATAGTGAGTGCAATCCCTGTGAAGAGACACAATCGGAAGCGGCGAAAATCGAGAGGCAACTGAAACGCCTGAAAGTGAAACCCTTGCCGCGGTACTGCGTAGCCTGCCACGCTTTGGAAGCATGGCTCGGTGCAGACTTGGAAGCCCTGAAACAGGTGGCGGGGAAACCCGTCAAGTTGACCGAGAACCTTTTCCAAGCATGCCGGCCGAAGGAAGTCCTGAGAAGAGCTTTTGAAAAGCTCGATAAACCTTTCAACCACGTGAAGGATGACCCCAGGATTGCCGAGAAGATTGACCCTACGAAAGTGGCCAAGAACAATCCGAGTTTTGCTCACTTCGTAAGATTGGTGAAGGGTCGGTAGGAATCCTGCTCACGTTTCCGCCAGATACTTCCGTTCCAGCGACTCAAACTCTGCGCACAGGGCCGCCTGTGCCGCCCTGTCCAGTGGCGCCTTCCCATCGTAAAGCGCTGGGAGAAAGCGGATGCGGACTCGGCCCGGTCCCGGCAGCATCTCAGTTAGCGGCCACGCCCTGAACGAGCCACGGATGACGACCGGCACCACCGCCGCGCCGGTACGGGCCGCAAGCCACGCAAAACCCGGCTTCGCGCTCTGGAACTCGCCCGTGCGCGTGCGGCCCGCCTCGGGGAAGATGCCGACAATACCCCCTTCCCGCAGTATCCGCGCCGCCGCCTCGAATGCCGAGCGGTTAGCCGTCTCCGGCACGACGGGAAATGCCCCCAACTTGCGAATCAGAAAACCCAGGACAGGTACTCGGAAAAGTATGTCCCAGGCCATCCAGCGCACGCGCCGCTCCCGCCCGGGAAAGGCGATGGAGACCAGCACCGGGTCCATGTAGCTGGCGTGGTTGCACGCGAGTATCACAGGCCCGTCAGGCACGTTCTCCACCCCGGAGAACTTCAGGTCGTTCCTGAGCCTCAGGTAAGTGTAAAGCAGCATCCTTCCGACTTCGTAATACACCACGAGCCCTCGACATCCGCGGATGATTGTAATCTCTCCACCTACCAGGATGCAAGCCGCACAATTCATTGCGCGGGTATTTAGTCCGCCGTACGGCGGACTGCTTGCAGCGCGTTGATGGTTCCAAAGCCGCGTACTTCAGTGCGCGGATGTTTATAGCATTTTTTTCTTGAATGTATCCTATTTGTGTGATAATATGCTGAGCATGAAAACATACTCATTAGACCTGCGAGAGCGAGTCGTAAAAGCGTATGACGAGAAGGTCGGCGCGCAGGCGAAAATCGCCGAAATTTTCAGTGTCAGCGTTCCGTGGATAAAGAAACTTCTACGGCAGCGAAGAGAAACCGGCTCTTTGGCTCCCAAGCCGCACGGAGGCGGTCAGAAACCCGCGTTCGAGGGAGAGAAACTGGAAAATTTGAAAGAGTTAGTTAAGCAGAATCCTGACGCGACGCTGCAGGAACTTAGGGAACTATCCGGCGTAAAATGCGGTGTTGTGGCTGTCTGGAGGACGCTAAAGAAACTCGGGTGCCATCGAAAAAAAAGTCGTTATATGCTGCGGAGCAGGACAGGCCGGACGTCAGGGAAAAGCGTGAAATCTGGCGCGAAAAGACAGAAGAAATAGAATTGAGTCGTTTTGTATTTCTTGATGAAAGCGGTGCCAAGACTGATATGACACGCTTATACGCTCGCGCATTCAGTGGTGAACGCATAGCGGACGGCACGCCTCAGAGTCACTGGCGCACGACCACGATGATATCTTCGCTGCGTTTTGACGGTAGTAGCGAGTCAATGGTGATAGAAGGTGCGACAGACGGAGATGTGTTTCAGGCATATGTTGATAAAGTACTGACGCCGAGCCTCAACCCAGGGGATATAGTGGTAGCGGATAATCTTTCGCCTCACAAGATGCCGGGAGTCAGAGAAGCGATTGAGATGAGAGGAGCGCAGTTATGGTTTTTGCCTCCGTACAGTCCGGACATGAATCCGATCGAAAAGATGTGGTCGAAGATAAAAGCGTTTCTGAGGAAGGTAAAAGCGCGGACCGAAGAAGCGCTGTTCGCTGCAATTAGAGATGCTCTGAGGACTATAACCGCAGCCGACACTGCTGGCTGGTTTGCGTCATGTGGATACACTCAAGCGTAAAATGCTATAGCCGCCGGCTTCAGCCGGCGGGACAATACGGGAAGCACCACGCCGGGGTGGAGCAAAGCGTGGTGGCAGTACAAGCCCCGGGTTTCATACCCGGGGAAATGCATTCTGTGGAGTTATGGCGTCGCAGCGGCGTGTCATGGTGCGCCGAGGTGTCTCAGCAGTGTTGGAAGCTGCGGGCGGTCAACTGTGAAACTGCTCTCCGGCTGGACCGAGAGCTTGTAGCTCCCCCACCACTCGCCGGCAGCCCAGTAAGTGCCATCCATCCCTGCCGCATCGAGATCGGTCAGGAAGCGCTCCAGAACAATATCGCACCATCGGGAGTCATCACCAGGAACACCGTACTCTCCCAGGTACCCCCTCACATTGTTGTTCTTACACCAGTCAACGAAGACTCTGAGACGGTTTCGGCCCCGGTCGGGCAAGTCAGGGTCGAGCGTCAGTTCCTCGTCATAAGTCATGGCGTAGGAACCGGAATTATCAGCGTCAAAGTAGCAGTGTGCCTCGTATGCGAAGTTGTCAGCCGGGTCGGTAATCCATGAGTCGGGTCCGTGCGTGCTGAGCCACATGTGTGCTGCCGACCAGGAGTCGCCAGAAATCAGAATCAGCTTGTTATCGCCGGCATTTCTGACTGCAGTCAGGCAAGCCTGGGACATGGCCTTCCAATCGGCTGTTCCCATGTCGTGCGGTTCGCACATTAGCCCATAGGCGTAAACTGTCGGCTCGTCGCGGAACTCGCCGGAAAGCCTTGCCCACAGGTCGCAAAAATCAGCCGTGGAGACCTGGATAGAACTGTCATAAACGTTATCAATGATGCACTCGGTACGGGTTGAGGCGACCACTTTGAAGTATCGAGCGAAGTTGTGGATATCAACGATGGCGCGGCAGCCGTGGTTCTTGGCCCATTGAATGTTGCCTTTGAGCAGGTTGAGCTCGTTGGCACTAAGAGGCTGGGACAACTGAGGCTGAATCCTTTCCCAGCGTATGGCGATACGCAGCAGCGCCAGCCTTTTCTGGCCGAAGTACCGGAATGTATCCTCCGAGTTGTACCAGTACTCGCTTCCGTGGGCACCCGGATTTTCGTTGGAGAAATCGGGTGCCCAGGGTGGACCAGTGCCGAACTCTGCGCCTGCAATTGTGACGCCGCGATGGTAAGCAGGAGCGCCCCAGCCGCCGCCATCGCCGCCATTCCTGCACCGGCACGTGCCACAGGTGGCAGCGAGAAGCAAGGCGAGCAAGGAGAGATACCGGATAACCAATAACCCTGATTTGCTTTTTTGCTTTTCCACGATGCTCCTTCTGTGGTTCTCTGCGGTGAACACGAGGCGCCTACGGGTCGTAGTGATAGCCGATGTCAACGGTGTCTTTGTCGGGCAGGGCATCTGTTCGAGTAGTCTTGCTGTCAAGTCCCAGGTTCGCGGCTGTGTCGCTGCCCGCATCAACACATGGGCTGTCTGCGCCCTGCCCTGCCGCAATCTGGCTCAGGTAATAGTCGCCCCCCGGCCCCGTCACAAACAGCGGGTCGGTGTTGATGCAGTTGGTTTCCATCACCGTGCCCGTCACATCTCCAGCGCCGTCGGCAAAGTCACAGTAGTTCATCGTCGCAGATGTGCCGCTGTAGCCGTAGAACTGGCTTCCGCCTGAAGAAGCGCTGTTGCCCCAGAGGATGCTGTTGTTTAGCGTGACAGTCGAACCGGAAGAAAGCATAACACCGCCGCCATTGTTCCCTGCCGAGTTGCCCGCTATCACACAGTTGGTGAACGTGGCACTGCAGAGGGAGCAGTAAGCGCCGCCCCCCTTGCCGTAGGAAGCAGTCGCAGAGTTGTCCGTTATCGTGCAGTTGATGATTGTGGGGCTGGCGTCGTAGCAGTAGATGCCTCCGCCGTATTCGTCCGCCGTGTTGTTCGTTATGATGCAGTTTCTGATTGTCGGACTGGAGCCGTTGCAGTAAACACCGCCGCCCCTGCCATTGCCCGGGTCGCCGTTCTGGATAGTGAAGCCTGCAACAACCGAGCCGAGTGTTTCACCGGAGTGGAAGTAGAATCCCCGACCTAAAGTTTCGCAGTCAATTATGCAGTTTGCAGCACCGTTTTCGGAGCAGACGACTATCAGCTTGCCTGTAAAATCTAGGTCCTTGTTGCCAATCCCCTGGTATGTCCCGTCAGCAACGACGACAGTATCACCCGTCTCTGCCGCGTCAATTGCATCCTGTATAGTCGAATATGCAGAAGGCACGTTGAGCGCGTTGAACTCGTAGGCGCCCATGTCCACGGTC
>DAOVDS010000131.1 GCA_030669415.1 bacterium | reverse complement strand
CTACATATCCCTTGCCCTTCGCATCGATGTAGCCCCATGCGTGGATACTGACGTTTCTACCTGTAATTGTTGTATCTGCCCGCTCCTCGTACCGGGTGGTGACACCATCCACTACAATATCTCTTATCGTCATTTTTACCTTGCTGCCGGAAATCTGCAGCAGGCCATCTTCTTTCACCCAGATGTCAAGAAAGTCGCAGTCGCCGCGGACGTTGTAGGGTGAATTGTAGGCATCAACTATGAGCAGTTCCGGGGGAAAGACAAGAGTGTCAACCACATCAAGGGTGTATCCGTAGCCAGCGGGCGTAACCGCAAGGACTCGCACAGCCAAGTCACCAGGCTCCAACTGCTCAGGAACTGCAACTTCCTCAAACAGAAGCTGCTTGATTTCCTCGGGCTTGATGGTGACGGAGAGGAGGACCAACCGTGTACTGAAGAGACACTCGGAAAACCCCGTGTCCCAGAACTCGAGCTGGGTATCGGAAGTCAGTGTAATCTCCGAGTAACCCGTGTTCTCAATATCTATCTTGAAGGACCTGGTTTTACCCGGCAAAGTGTGGTTGGGCATCAGACTTTCGCTAACGACCTCGGCAGTCAACGGCACCACACCGATACTGACCACCGTGATTGAGGCGCAGTCCCGGGATACGAGCTTCCTGCACATCTGGATAGCTTTATCAATCCGGGCGATGCGGCGTTCATAGTTTCTGATGATTCGCTGTATTGCCCTTCGCAACTTCGCATAAGTGATTTGCTCAAGCAGTTGGCGGTAATACTCCAACCTCGCAGTCAGTTCCTGGCGCTTCTGTTCGAGGAGACGCTTTTTGTGCGTGTCCACGCGGTAGAGCCTGGCGGTAAACGTGTTTTCGCCGAGGAGTGTCAGGGGCTCAGTGTCATAGCGGTAACGGGTGTCGGAGACTTCCGTCAGCGCCACTCCCTCGTCCTGTGTCGGGAATGTTGCTTCAAGCTCCATGTTCCTGAGAAGGGGTCTCAGCAGGCAGCGGGGGAGGTTTGAACGAATCAACACTTCAAAGCTCGTGCATTGCTCGTGCTGGAAGACAGTTCTGGACGGCGGCACGACTTCTATCCAGATTGTGGGATGACGGCCGGCGACCGGCTCGCACGAAACGAGTGTCAGGAGCAGCAGGACAACCAGTACATATTTGCCCCCCCCTCATGTGGTGCCTCCTCTCGCAAAGAGTTTGAGTTTCCTTCTTGTCGCCGCGCTTGGCACTGCCCGGCAGATGCATCAGTAGATTAGACGCAAATTTACGCGTGCATCTCGTGGAAAATTTGCAGTAAGTCCGAAAATAATTCAACGAATCCCGAGAAATAATAGTGAAATCTGTGGTTACCTCTTTGGTTGCGGCCGGAGGCCGCGCTGTGAAGTATGTCTGCGAAAATCCTGTGAAAACAGAAGCCGGGACTTGAACACGCGGGCAAGTGCCGTATAATGTCCTGGAAGGCAAAGCGAAACCTGAGAAAAGCGTGTTGCAAGCAACACGGTTAAACGCGCTTTCAGCGCTTCCCGTTTGCTTTGCAAACTCGCAAATCGTTTCACGATTTTGACGAGGGAGCCGTTCATGCTTGAACCGGATGAGGACCTGAAAAAGTTCGAGGAAGGGCTAAAGAAACCGAGAGTCTCCGGCGTCAAGAAAGACAGAATCGTCACCTGCCCCGGCTGCGGCAAGAAGCAGACAATGATGCAGGTTGCGCTGGGCCAGGATGTCAAGTGCAGGAAGTGCGGTAATACCTTCCCGCTGGAGAAGAGCCTGGCCGAGGATGCGCACATGGTGACGATGGCGGCTGTGAACCTGCAGGTTCAGCAGATGGAGATGATGCAGAGGGTGGGCAAGGTGGCCCCGCCGCCGAGAAAGAAGATTACGGTAACAACGCGCATACCTGAAAAGAGCTTCGCAGGTGCCGCGATTCTTACTTTTATTCTGTATGCAATCTGGCCGCTTGGTTTTATTGTGAATATCGTTTACCTTCTCAAGGCTCGAAGCTACCACGCGAAGGCGGGGAAGTCGGGCGGCGCGGCGTTTCTGCTGGGCGTGTGGTTTTTCCTTTTCGGCCTCCTGCCTCTGATAGGTATTGTAGTTATTTTTATACTGGGCGTGATGGGCATATTTGACCTGCAGTCCTGGATAGACAGCCTCAAAAGTGCGGCGCCACCGGGATGAAAACGCGCAAGATTCGCTCACTCAATTTCGATATCGAACGCCTGGGCGCTGCCAGGAACAGCTCCCCGCTGCACCTCTCAAACAGCAAGGGCGATAACATAGTTGACTACGTCTCCGACGCCGAGCGTATTCTCTTTGACCCCACCGAGAGACAGTGCGAGAGGTGCCGCGAGAAGGGCGTGACTCCGCCCAGCCTCGAAGCGGCCGGGCCAAGAGAGCTGATATACTTCAAACCCGAAACTGTGAAAGCCGCAATCCTCACCGCCGGCGGACTGTGCCCCGGCCTCAATGATGTTATAAGGGGCATTGTGCTTTCGCTGCACTATCACTACGAGGTCAAAGAGATTCTCGGCATACGTTACGGCTATCGCGGTCTTTCCGCGGGAAGCGCCGAGCAGCCCGTGGCCCTCTCACCTGACGCGGTCGAGAATATCCACCGCGAGGGCGGCTCAGTCCTGGGATGCTCGCGGGGCAGGCAGGATGTGCCCGAGATGGTGGAGTTCATTAAGGAGCGCGGGATAAACGTGCTTTTCACAATCGGCGGCGATGGCACGCTCAGGGGCGCAGCGGCGGTCTCCAGGGAGGCCAAACGCGCCGGCCATGAGCTGTCCGTAATTGGCGTGCCCAAGACGATTGACAACGACATAAGCTACGTGGAGCGCAGCTTCGGCTTCGAGACTGCCTACGCCATTGCGCAGACCGCGCTTCGCAGCGGGCACGACGAGGCCAGGGGCGCGCCCAACGGCATCGGGCTTGTGAAACTGATGGGCAGGCACTGCGGCTTTGTCGCCGCAATGGCATCGCTGGCCTCGGGCGACGCCAACTTCGTGCTTGTGCCGGAGCTGAAGTTCGACCTGGAAGGCGAGAACGGGCTGCTTACGGCACTCGAGGAGAGAATGCGAAAGGCGGGTCACGCCCTGATAGTTGTTGCAGAGGGCGCGGGCCAGGAGTTCTTCAAAGGCCAGGAGCTTGGCACGGATGCTTCGGGTAACCCGAGGCTTGGAGACATAGGCCCGTTCCTGAAAGAGAGAATCGGCCAGCACTTCTCAGGCCTGGGACTCGAGGTCAACATTAAGTATATTGACCCCAGCTACATGATTCGCTCCGCGCCGGCAAGCGCTACGGACAGCGTCTTCTGCCTCCAGCTTGCGCAGAACGCGGTTCACGCCGCCATGTCGGGGCGCACCGATATGATTGTCGGCATGTGGTGCAACAGGTTTGTCCACGTTCCGATTCAGACCGCGATTTCTGAGCGCAAGCAGCTTGACCCCGAAGGCGCCACGTGGCTGGCCGTCGTAGAAGCCACGGGCCAGCCGCTGTCTATGGAAAACAAAACCGGCAAGAGTGTTTAGCCCCCCGGACAAACAAGGCCTTGCATATTGTTACAAACTCGTTACAGCCGCGGTTCGTATTTTGTTGTATAGTATGGCGTGAAGGACAGTTGCGCATAAAACATTTGAAGGGGGAGAGAAAATGATAAGGACATATCAGCACCTGGTAATATTTCTCGGCCTTTTCGCGGGCGCGTTCCTCTTCTATATCGGTTTCAGGAAGCTTTTCAAGAAAGAAGAAAGTCTCAGGGGAAGAAACCTCTTTATCCTCGCAGTCGCATTTGCACTCGCCATGCTCGGAGCAGAACCTGTACCAGGCCAGGAGCCATGCCCGGAACGACAGAAAAAGATAGGGCAGGTGCAGAAGCCGGCCACGTTTGAAGAAAAAGTAGAGCTTCTGGAGAAGACAGAGGAATGGAATAAACTCAAAGAACTCTGGCAGGAGATGGACAGGATTGACACGTTCAAAAAGGCAAAAGACGGCGAGCCGAAAGACCCGTTTGGAGTAATAGATGGCAAGACCTATTTGCGGCTCTCAGGAAAACTGGAAGAGAATATCAAAGGCATGGATACCCTGGTTGACAAGAAACACCTTTCGAAAAAAACGGCATCTCTTTTGAAAAAGATATGCCGGGACCGCCTCGAACATATCCGTCGCCCCAATCCACTTATGATGTGCAGAATGATGCCAACGCCCGCTATGACAGTCAAACCCAAAACCTTCTCTTTTCTGGAAGCACAGATAGACTCTTTGCTCAAACTTAAGAGTGAAAGCAAAATCAGCGAAAAGGTGTTCCGCAAGGCTGAAGACAATATAAAGAATGCGATAAACAAGATTGTTGTGCTTGATATAATACCTCTGCCACGCGCCTACCAGGGTCCACTAATCAGTGAAGATAAGGACATCATCAATATCCTTGCAAAGGAGATGGCTTCGCTGGAGAAGTTTTACAAGAGCCAGAGCATGGGCAAGGATGCATACAAGGTTTTCAAGGAGAACCTGGAGGAAATGGGTATCTCGATTGATAAGTTAGAGTTCTCTGAAGCCGAAACCAGGATAACAGAGACTGAAAAGGCCGTGATTGAGAAGTTGATAGACAGCCTCGGTAGTGACGGTTGGCGAGCCCGCGAAGAAGCAGCCAAGAAACTTGCATCTCTTGGAAAGAGAGTTATTCCCTTTCTTGAAAAAGTAAAATCAGGCGAGGATGTTGAGGTAAGGGTTCGAGCAGGAAAAATAATTGAGGGAATCAAGAGGAAGGCGGTATTCGAAAGGTTTGAGAAAACGCTCGACAAATTCAATTGTCTTATCCTGAGGCTGATAAAGTAATGGACGAACCGATTCACATAATGTTCGAGGTAACACAAAGGTGTAATAACAACTGCATTTACTGCTACAACGTCTGGAAAGACAATACTGACTACCCAAAGGGAGAGCTTTCGCTGACGGACATAAAGAGCCTGTTTGACAAGCTGGCTGGCGAGGTAAGTTTGAAGTCAGCTACACTCACCGGCGGCGAGCCGCTCCTGCGGGGCGACCTCGAAGAAATCGCATCACTTCTCGTATCAAAAAGTATCGAGCTTTCCCTCGCGACGAATGCCGTGCTCATGGATGAGAATAGGGCTAAGAGTCTTGTCGATGCGGGCCTGAAGTCTTTTGAAATACCGCTACTCTCAGCCGACGGGAACTTGCATAATTCCCTCTCGAAAAACGACGCCTATGATAGTGCCTGCGAAGCAATTGCCAACCTGAAGGCGCTCGACGCGGCCGTAACAATTGTCTTTGTTGCCATGAAGCCGAACATCAGCCATTTCAGCGATGTTGCAGAGCTTGCCTTTGCACTTGGCGCGGACGCTATTATGATAGACAGATTCCTGCCGGGCGGCGAAGGAGCAAAAAACACCGGCAGCTTGGAACCAGGCACAGAAGAGTTGCGCGACCTGGTAAAGAACGCCGGCACAGCAGCTCAACGATACAAGCTCAAGATAGATTTCGGAATCCCTCTCCCCGGGAATCTCGTAGATCCCAACGATTTCAAGGATTTGCGATTCGCTACCTGCGGTGCTGGAAAATACAAGTGGGCCGTGGATTCGCTTGGAAATCTGAGGCTCTGCGAACAAGAGCCCTGCATACTGGGAAACCTCCTGGACTCTCAATTCCCGGAACTTAAAACCAGGAAGGGAAACTCCCTTTCCTGTTGTATCTCTTGCGGAGAAGCCCCTCGCCAGACTGGCGCGAGTCCTGCCATTTGCTAATTTTTCTTGAGCCGTTCGAGTATCTGCGCAATCTGCGGCCCGGCACTTTCCGGGTCGAGCTGGGCCGTGCCCGCGCCGGCATGCCCGCCTCCTCCGTACTTCTGGAGCAGCTCGCCGACATTCACGTTGCACGTGCGGTTGAAGATGCTGTGCCCGAGGGCCACGACGACCGCGCCCTTGTGGCCGTCAAAGAGGCGCATCTCGACGTTCGCTTCGGGGAACATGGTGTAGACGAGGAACCGGTTGCCGACCGGTTTCTCTTTCATGGCGCGGAAGTCCACGATAATGACGTTGTCTTCCACGTGCGCGTGCTGGGCGAGAGTGCTCTTGAACTCCTCGTTCTCGGTGAGGACGCGGTCGGTGCGCTTCTTGACCTCGGGGTGCTGGAGCATCTTTTCGAGCGGGACCTCCTTGACGTACTCGACAAGCCAGCGGAAGTACTTGCGGAACTCCGGCCCGAGCCCGGAGCGCGGGTCGATGGTGAGGCCAAGCAGTATCCATCCGGAAGGATTGGTAATTTCTTCCATCGTAAGCTGCGCGCTGTCGAGCTTGTCTGTGGCCTCGAGCAGGTCCTTGAACTTATCCAATTTCTCGGCGTGTTCGGGAGCGTAGTGGTTGTAAATCACGCGGGCGGCGCTGGGAGCCATCTCGAAGCGCCCGTTGAACTCGCCAATCTCATCGAGTATCTTCCCCTCTTCGGAGATATGGTGGTCGAACCAGAGGCCGCAGCCCGCGACATAAGGCACGTTCACCACGATGTCTTCCTTATCCGCCTCGACAATGCCATCCTGGGCGTCTTTCGGGTGCACGAAGCGTATCTCGCGGATATCCTCCACTTCAGTCAGGAGCACACTGCTGGCCAGGCCATCAAAGTCTCCCCTCGTGACGATATTCATGCTGTTTCCTCCAACTGAGTTTTCGCGAACACTCAACTATCTCAAAAACAGCACGGTTTTTCAAGCCTAATATTGTTAGTCTCGATGTGCTGTGACTGCGACAGTATTGTTGGCAGTTTTTTTGTGAGGCGCTAATGCCCAGTTCCGATATTTAGCGGGCGGGCTTGCCCGCCGTGCAAAATAGTCACACGCGCAGCAAGCTGCGCCGCTAAATGCCAAATTTGCCGCTCGCAATGACCGGGCCTGACGGCTTACCAACAGAAATGTCTTCCACCCCGATGTGTTATTCTACCAGTCGAAGTCGTGGTTTTTTCCTGTAAGCTTCTTGAGCCTCTCTGCGACAATCTTTTCCTTGTGCTCCTGGTTGTGTTTGTAAATCTCCCTCAGCTTGGCGATTTCCCTTTCCAGCTCCGCGATTTCCGCCTTGTGCTGCGCCTGCTTGAGGTCGAAGAGTTTGGCAAGCGCCTCCTTCAGTTGCGCTGCTATCTTTTCTTTCGCCTTCTCGCTGTCGGCATCCTTGTATTCCCCGGCGAGCTTCCATATCTCCCTGTCGAGCTTGCGAATCCCCACCATGCGCTTGTAGCCTTCGGGGTCACGCTCGCGCAGCTTCGCCATGTGCCTCATCTTCTCGAACAGCTCGCGCAGGATGTGGTAGTACGCCCCGGGCTCGTGTTCGCGCAGGCGCTCGAGCTTCTCGAGGGTTTCCGGCTCGTGCTCTTGGAGCCACTCAAGCACTTCCTCTATTTCCTCTTTGGAGAAGTCATGTTCAGGAGGGGGGCCCTTGCGCGCGTGCAGCTTCCTTTCAAGCGCCTCTGCTTCGCGCATGAGGTCTTCGGCTTCCTCGTGGTCGCCGCGCTCCTTCGCCTCGTGCGCTTCCCTGCGAATTTCTTCGATTTCACGCTTGAGCTCCTCAACTTTCTCGGGGTCCAGCGGCGGTGGCATCTCCGGTCGGGGCCCGCGCCTGTCCTGCCGCTCGAGCTCGTGGAGCTTGCGCTCAAGCTGCTTTGCCTCGCGCAGCAGCTCCTGCGCCTGGTCGTGCTTCCCGTGCTTCTTCGCCTTATCGGCATCGCTGTGCAGCCTGTCGATCTCGCGACGCAGTTCCGCCATGCGCTCGCGGTGCTCTTTTTCCCACTTTTCCCGGTCAGGGTCTGGTCTCTCCTCGTCAGGGTCCGGCCTGTCGTCGCGCGGGCGCCAGTCCGGGTCATCCCTTTCCTGGCACATAATGCCGGGCTCACCGGGCGCCTCGGCAGGGGCCGCCGTCGCACTCAATGTCACAAGCAGCGCTGTTGTCAGGACAACAGCACAAGAGAGAATCAATCGAATCACTTTCTCACCTCCCGTATCTCAGTTCGTGAATTCCTGCCGCTTCTCCGTGTAGAGCGCAATAGCAGTCATTTTCTCCTTGAGCGTCTGGATTTTTCCCTTCACTGTCCCAATCTGTTTTTCCAGCCCCGATTTGCCCGGCGTGGTCAGCATGAACCTTGTCGCCTCGACGCTGTCCCGGAACTTCTCGAGCTGGGTGGTGAAATCCTCGCCCAGCGCGCTTGCGCGGGTCGAGTCGAGCTGCCTGATTGTGCGCCGCAAATCCCGTGCGATTGTCCTGGCGGTCTCGTCCTGCCCGGGTGCAGTCTCCCGGGCCACCGGCGTGGGTGGAGATGGGGAAGCCGGCTGGCGGGCCGGTGGGGCAATCAGGAAGAACAGAACTATCGCTGCGGCAGAGACTGCGGCCGCAGCACCGAAATCTCGAAGCAGTTTCAGAATTATCGAGGGCTTTGCAGGTTTGCGTGCCTGCGCCCTGACGGCGGTCAGGATGCGCCTCTGCAGGCTTTCAGGCATCTGCGGCGCCGGCCCGCCGGCTTCAAGCAGGGCCCGGGTGCGCGAGGCGAGGTGCCGGCCGCTCGCACACTGCGAGAGATGGCTTTCAAGCTCGAGCTTCTCGTTAGCTGCGAGCTCGCCCGATTCGGCCAGAAGCAGTTTCTCTTCAACTTCGCTGCAGTTCATCTTTCTCCTTTTCCCCGAACGTGTCTGCAAGTATCTTCTTCAAGTTCCGAAGCCCATACCTCATGCGGCTCAGCACCGTGTTTATCGAGCAGTCCTCCAGTGCCGCAATCTCGCGAAACGTCAACTGAGCGTACTGGCGCATAAGCAGCACGCTGCGCTGCTCAGTTGGCAGCCTGTCCAGTGCCTGCAGCACCACCTCGCGAAGCTCAGCGGAGGCGAACGCATCTTCCGGCAGGCTCCGAAGCGCCTCACCGGCCGGGGTGTCAATGGCTGCGGGTTCTTCAACCTGGACCTCGCGCCTGCGCTTGAGCTTCCGGACATGGTCGGCCACGAGGTTGCTTGCGATAGTGAAAAGCCACTGGCGCAGCCTGCCGCGGTGGTCGTAGGACGCCGCCGCCTTCATGACTCTCAGGAATACGTCCTGGGTCACGTCGTGGGCGAGCGCATCGTCGCGGACCATGCGAAGGACATACCCGTATACAGGGTCCTTCCACTTGCGAAACAGATTTTCAAATGCCGTAACACTGCCGCGCTTGAGCGCTGCGATTTCGGCCTCGGTTTCTTTCTCTGTAACCATAACGCCTGTACGTGTTATGAAATTGTCCAAAGTTGCGTTTTTTCTCGTCTCAAACTTATCCGGCGGCCTGTGCGTTGTCAACGGGATACCCGTCCGCAAATTCAGTCTCCTGCATGCCAAGGGGTTACGCCGGGTTTTTGCAGGTCTTTCCGTGAGGCTGCGCATAACCGGCGGTTGTGTGTCTCATTTTTTGCTTGATTGTGGCTGGAGGGATGGGGTAGTATCCCCGCTTGCGCTGCTGGCGCGAAACAGGCTAAACACAAGCAGTGTAGACATATTTCACACTTGGTTATTCGGAGGCTGGAATGAAGATTGGAGTCTGCGTGAAACGCGTGCCTGACACCGAGACCCGGGTCAAGGTAGGCGAGGATGGCAAGCACATCGACGAGACCGGCGTGCAGTGGGTAATCAACCCCTATGACGAGATAGCTGTCGAGCAGGCGCTGCAGATAAAGGAAGCGCAGGGCGAAGGGGAGGTTGTCGTCGTTTCGCTGGGACCCGCCGGGACTACTGAGCCGGTTATGAGAAAAGCGCTGGCGATGGGCGTCGACCGCGGGGTGTTTATCAAGGAAACCCAGGCCGACCGCGACCGCTTCGCCACCGCGAAGGAGCTGGCAAAGGTCATAAAGGATGAGCAGTTCGACCTTGTGTTCTGCGGGCGCCAGGCGGTTGACGACGACTGCTGCCAGGTAGGGCCCATGCTGGGGCAGATTCTTGGCTGGCCCGCGGTAAGCGATGTGTCGAAGTTCGTTCTTGAGGGCACCAGGATAACGGTTCACAAGGAGGTCGAAGGGGGCGAGGAGAAGGTCAAGGCCGAACTGCCTGTTCTCCTTACCTGCCAGAGGGGTCTTGTCGAGCCGAGGCTTCCGGCGCTCAAGGGGATTATGGCTGCGAAGAAGAAGCCGCTGGCTACGCTCGAGGCCGAGGGCGCCGAGCCGCTTGTGAGCATCGTGAAGATGGACTACCCGCCGTCACGGCCGCCGGGAAAGGTCGTGGGCGAAGGGAAAGAAGCGGTCCCCGCGCTGATAGATTCGCTCACAAACGAAGCGAGGGTAATTTGATGAAAATAACAGCAATAGTGCTGGCGATACTGGGGGCTGCTCTTATTGGTGGCGGCGCTGCAAGTAGTGGCAGTAATTCCAATTGGGCTATCCCAGTGTTAATGGGCTGTGTTCCCGCAGGCATCGGAGTGGTACTTGCTGTTGTTGGTGACATACGCGAGTCGCGGAAGCCTTAGAATAGATTAGTTGAACAGGAGATTCAGATGGCCAAGAATGTTCTTGTGTTCGCCGAGCAGAAGCAGGGCGAGTTCCGAAAAGCAGCTTTCGAGGCGGTAAGTGAAGGCAAGCGCCTGGCCGGTGCGCTGGGCATGCAGGTGGTCGCCCTCGCCGTCGGAAAGGGCATAACTGACGCGGCGAAAGTCCTGGGTAAGTACGGCGCGGACAAGGTGCTTGTTGCTGACGCCGACCTGTTCGAGTACTACGACCCGGAAGGCTTTTCGCGCGTGGTTGCAAACGCGGCCAGGGAAGTGGACCCGCAGATAATCCTCTTTACCGCAAGCTCCATGGGCCGCGACCTCGCCCCCAACGTGGCTGCCAAGCTCGAGACAGGCATGGCATCCGATGTCATCAAGCTCGAGGTGGTTGATGGCAAGCTGCAGGCCCTGCGGCCCGTTTATGCGGGCAAGGCGAGAATCACCGTCGAGTTTAACAAGGAGCCCAACATCGTCACGCTTCGCCCGAAGCTCTTCGAGGCGACGGAGACGGGCTCCGAAGTAGAACCGGAAGCGCTCTCGCCCGGTGTCGAGCCGGCCGACCTGCGCGCCGCCGTAAAGGAGCTCATCGCCACCGCGGGAGCGAAGCTCGACCTGACGGAGGCGGACATCATCGTCTCCGGCGGGCG
>DAOVDS010000345.1 GCA_030669415.1 bacterium | reverse complement strand
GCTGTTTTCTCATCATCAGTCGAGACAACCACGCGCAGACCGTACCGGCTGCCGAGCGCCGCCTCGATTGTGTAGGCGATAAGCGGCTTTCCCGCCAGCGGCCTGACGTTCTTCTGCGCCAACCCCTTCGAGCCGCCCCGCGCCGGAACAATAGCCAGGACCTTCGTGGACTGCGACTCCTGCTGTGCGCGTTGAGCTTCGTCAGTCATGATAAGTCACTCCGATACTTCAACTTGCACTCGCTGTGTCAAACCCGATTATAGCAACACGTCCGCACAATTCAAGCATCCTTGCTTTTCGCCGACCTACGTGGTAGAATTATGTGTGCGAGCCACTTACCAGTTAGTAGGAGGCGGCTGGTGTTCAGAACCCTGTTTATTGCAGCCACTGCCGCAGTCATTGCCTGCGCTTTTCTCCCCGCCCACGCCCAGCAGGAACAGCCCCGACTCCCCGCCGAGCTGAAACAGAAGATAGACAAACTGCTCACCGACCTCGCAGACGACCAATACCCCACCCGCGAAGCAGCCGACAAAGAACTGCGCAATCTCCTGGCCAACGATGCAAAAAACTTCGATGCTATCCTTTCGCATTTGAAGCGCCATTTCCATTCGTCAGGCGATGCCGAGGTAAGGACAAGACTGGAACGAATGGCGGGGAACTACTTCAAGTTTGGCACGACCCGCTCTCTCCTCGAAAAATTCCCT
The DNA here is from genome assembly GCA_030669415.1 of bacterium. Taxonomy (GTDB): domain Bacteria; phylum Planctomycetota; class SKW154; order SKW154; family DAOVDS01; genus DAOVDS01. The sequence goes on along the minus strand of DAOVDS010000345.1, from coordinate 3,204 downwards.
GACATAGTCGCCAAGCTTACTTCCGCTGACGAGGACATCCGCCTCAAGATGTTGGAAAAGCTGGCTGAATCAAAGCACCCTGATGCAGTGAACCCGCTGGTTGGAGCGCTCGACGACCCGGAACCAAGACTGCGCTGCATTGTCGCCCAGTGTCTCGGCATGCTCCGCGATGCAAGAGCAGTTGGACCGCTTCTCGAAGCTCTCGGCGACCCTCACGCTGATGTGCGCCAGTCAGCAGCATACGCGTTCTACTGGTTCAAAAGCGCCAAGACTGTGGAATTAGTCGTCAAGGTCCTGAGCGATAAGAACAAGCACCGGCGGGAAGCAGCCGCCATTGCGCTTGGCCAACTCAAGGATTCAAACGCGGTTAAACCTCTTATCAGGGCACTTCGCGATTCTGAGCCAAAGGTCCGCGCTGCAGCAGCAGACGCCCTGCGCAAAATCAAACACAGAAAATCATTGGAACCGCTGCTCAAAGCTCTCGCCGATGCAGATTCCGAAGTCCGCACGGCAGCAGCTTATGCACTTGGCGAACTCCGAGACCCAAAGGCAGTCACACCTCTTATCTCACTGCTGGAAGACCCCAGCGAATATGTCCGCGGGGTGGCAGCAAAGGCGCTCGGCGCAATCGGGGATCCACGGGCGATTCAACCGCTTGTCAAGGCACTCGGCGATGTGAACACCTGGGTGCGTGAGGCAGCGGTAGAGGTGCTTCCCTGGTTCGGGAAGGCAGCGGTCAAGCCGCTCATACAGGTTCTTAGCAACCCGAGTGCCGGCGTCCGCAAAGTGGCTGCAGGCCTCCTTGGGCAAATAGGCGACCCTCAGGCAGTCGAACCTCTCATCAAGGCTCTCAATGACACAGACAAGGATGTGCGAAGCAGCGCTTCCTGGTCTCTCGGAGAAATCAAGAACCTCAAAGCAGTGGAACTTCTCATCAAGGCACTCAACGACCCCGAGCCTGACGTCCGCCGGAGCGCGGCCTGGGCCCTTGGCAACATCAAGGATGCAGGGGCTGTTGATGCGCTGGTCAAAGCACTCCAGGATGCCAATACTTACGTGCGGGCGTTCGCAGCCATGGCTCTCGGCAGCATCGGAGATGCGAGAGCAGTCGAACCTCTCATCAAAGCACTTAACGACAAGGAATGCGACGTGCGCGAAAGGGCGGCAAAAGCCCTCGGCTCTATCAAGGACACAAAGGCTCTCCAACCTCTCATCAAAGCCCTCAGTGACAAGGAAGAGTTCGTGCGCAGAGCGGCGGCGGAGGCACTCGGAAGGCTCAAAGATGAAGAAGCGGTAGAACCTCTTCTCAAAGCCATCCAAGATACTGACTACCTTGTGCGCGCCAACGCGGCTCACGCACTTGGTGAAATCAAGGATACAAGAGCTGTCGAACCCCTTATCAAGGGTCTTACTGATCCGGATGATTGGTTGCGGGATTCAGCCGCCTGGGCGCTGGGACAAATCAGGACGCCAAGGTGCATAGAAGTGCTAATCAAAGCTCTCAGTCACCCGAATGGGCGCGTGCGTCGGTCAGCCGCCGGCAATCTCGGGAGAATCCGGTGCCAGGAAGCCCTGGAGCCACTAATCAAACTGCTTGGTGACAAGGAGTACTGGGTACGCTGGGCCGCGGCGTCTGCTCTGGGCGATCTTGGCAACCGAAAAGCTGTGAGACCACTTATTGAAGCGCTCAAAGATGCCGATTTCGGCGTGCGCAAAGATGCGGCCCAGGCGCTCGGCAAGATTGCCAGTCCTGAGGCAGTGGAGCCTCTTGTCAAAACACTCTGGGATAGTGAGACGAGAGTTCGCACTGCGACAGCCGAGGCCCTTGTCAAGATTGGCAAGCCGGGGCTGGAATCGCTGAAGAAGGCGCTTCAGGAAGAGAAAGACGAGAAGAAGAAAAAGAAGCTGCGAGAGATTATGGAGAAAATCACAAAGGAATAGCAGACCGCGTCATTCCTTCCCGGACATTTCAGTTCCAGCACAACATTCTTATCAAAAGCGCTTGAAGCGGCGGGCTGCTCGGATAAGATGGCAGAGTATCCCCTGGGGGTTAGGCGCTGATGATGTTTGAAGACCAGATAGTTCGCAACAAGAGACTGACATTCCTGATAATCTTCCTCTTCTCGCTTTTCATCGTCGGCCTGGGCTTCGTCTTCGGTTACGCGCTCTGGGGCAGCCTTGAAGTCGGCCTCGTGGCAGTCGCGATTGCGTTCGTGCTTTCGATTGTCATGTCGCTTGGCACCTACTACGGCGGCAAGAAAATCGTGCTTGCGGCAAGCCGTGCGAAAAAGGTGGACCACCGCTACAACAAGCAGCTATACAACGTGCTTGAAGAAATGTCCATCGCCTCGGGCCTGCCCATGCCGGAGCTCTACGTCATAGAGGACTCCGCCCCCAACGCCTTCGCCACCGGCCGCAACCCGCAGCAGGCCGCGGTCGCGGTCACGACCGGGCTTCTGGACAAGCTCAACCGCGACGAGCTCACCGGCGTCATCGCGCACGAGATGTCACACATCAAAAACTTCGATATCCGCTACATGATGCTCATGGGCGTGCTTGTAGGCCTCGTGGCGCTGCTGAGCGACTTCGCGCTGCACTCGCTTTTCTATCGCGGGCATGGCCGCCGCTCACGCAACGGCGGCAGCGGGGCGTGGCCGCTGCTTATCCTGGCGCTCGCACTCGCAATCCTGGCGCCGGTGATATCGAAGATCATTCAGCTTGCCGTTTCGCGCAAGCGCGAGTACCTCGCCGACGCATCCGCAACCCAGTTCACGCGCTATCCCGAGGGTCTGGCAAGCGCCCTCCTGAAAATCTCAGGTGACCAGGAGGTGCTTGAGGTCGCCAACCGCGCGACGCAGCACCTCTATATTGTAAACCCGATAAAATCGTTCGAGAAGCGGGCTAAGACGCTGTTCTCTACCCACCCGCCAATCGCGGAGCGGGTCCGCAGGCTCAGAACCATGTAGCACAAGGGACCAGGTTGAAGTGAGCGCAGTTGCCGTCATGTTTCTCTCAGCGCTATTCTCGTTCGTCGGGCGCCTGCCCGCAAGCGCGGCCTACGCCTTCGGCGAGGCCTGCGGCTGGGTCGCCTACCAGATAGCGTGGGTAATCGGGCGCAACCGCATCGGCATGATAAACCTTCGCCTCGTCTTCGGGCGCGAGGAGTTCAAGGGCCAGTTCCGCCGGATACTGAAAGAAATGTGG
>DAOVDS010000238.1 GCA_030669415.1 bacterium | reverse complement strand
ATGGATAAGGTGCTCGAATACGCCAGGAAGGTCATCGAGCTCGACCCGGAAAATAAGTGGGAAAAGGGCTACGATACGGCGTTCAACCTTGGCCGCTACTACGCACGGGGCGCAGGCGACGCCGAGAACGCGAAGAAGTACTTCGACATTGCGAAGAAAATGGACCCGGAAGACAAGAAAAAACAGGCCGATATCGGGGAGCTGCATATCGCGCTTGTCGCGGCCGCCAAGAAGGAGTTCGACAAGGCGATTAAGGATGCCGAGAAGTTCATAGAAACGCACAAGGAAAGCTACGCCCTGCCCCAGGCCTACATGGAGATTGCTGGGTGCTACTACCGTACCCGCAACGTGGAGAAGACAAAAGAGATTCTCAAGACGATTGTCGAGAAGTTCCCTGAATCGGAGCAGGCCAAGCAGGCCGAGGGCTTGCTCAAGCGGCTAAAGTAGAAGCCGTTAGAGCCTTGCGATTTCGACCGGGGTGCCGCGCGGGGCGTCGAGCCCGGCCGCCGCGGACCCACCGGAGACAGAAATCTCGAGCCTGCCGGACGAGCCCAACAGGCACATGAGTTCTCCCGGCTGCTGCTCGGCGTAGGAGCGCCAGAGCCCGCGGATTTCGCGCCCTCCGACCCAGACGAGCATCTGCGAGCTTTTCGCCCCCTGAAATACCTGCGCCAGGTGCTTGCGCTCAATGTTGGTGACAAGGTTGCCGAACCGGTCGGCGTAGATGACCGCGCCGCTTATCTGCTTGTCTCCCATCGTGACCTGCGGCAGTTGGAGGCGCACAGGGTCGGCGACGGGAGGCCCGAACCGCGACAGCTTGACGCCGGCGGCCAGGTGGCTGGCGACAGAGGCGAGAATATCACGCCCGTGGAACGTGGTGGAGACGTTCTTCTGGAAGTACCACCTGTTTGTTACAGCGACCATGGCTTCCGGCGGGGCACTGCGCAAGACAAGCTCCAGCACGCCGTTGTCCGGTGCGATGAAGAACTGTCGCGCCGCTGAGATGCACAGGACACGCCGGTCAGAGCCGACACCGGGGTCAACGACAACGATGTGGATAGTGGCGCGGGGAAAGCGCGGGTAGGAGTCGCCGAGGAGGTAGGCGGCCCTGAGAATGTCCTGCGGCGGTATTTCGTGGCTGAGGTCCACTATCTGTGCGTCGGGGCTCTTCTGCAGGATAACGCCCTTCATCTGCGCGACATAGCTGTCGCACATGCCGAAGTCGGTGAGCAGAGTAATTACGGGTCTCTGGGCAGGCATGCGATTCCCCTTCCAGGGAGACTAAATAGCGCTGATGCCGTGCCGGGTCAAGCGAAAAGCGGCTTAGTAATCGACGAACGTACCGCCGTTCTCTTCAGCGAGTCTTTTCATGAAGTCGCGCGCGCCGGAGAAGTTGATAGTGTGAATTACGACGCGCCGCGTGGTGTTGATGCGCCTGACCTCGTTGAGAATAGCGTCGGGCGAGGGCAACTGACCGGAATTCGGCGACCCGTCGGAAAGGACGAACATGGTATCAACTTCCTTATCCTGGAAAGCCAGAAGGATAGCGTCACCGAGGTTGGTGGAGCCGCGCGGGGCCATTGCGGTCGTCCACTTGATGGCGCTCTGCTTGTTGGCGCGGCTCGCTGTGACAAGCCGCTTCTGCCACGCCAGGATATTGCTCTCAAAAGAAATTATGTTGAACCGGACCTTCGTGTTGAGCGCAATTACGCAGTTTATCAGCTCCGCCTTGGCGAATTCTATCTTGGTGTTGTTCTTGGGCTGTACCCGTTTCTTCCTGCCCTTGAAGATAGGTTCCTTTTTCTTCTTCTCTTCTTCCTTCTTCTTATTGGGGTCAGCGGTACCCGGTGAGCCCGGCTGTCCCGGCTGCCCGGGCTTGCCTGTTCCACCGCCCGCGGTGCGCATCTGCGAGCTCATCGAGCCTGAGATATCGATTATGAAGCAGATTTTGTGAGAAAGGACCTCTATTCCGTGATATGTGGGAATGACCTCGGTCTTGGGCCCCTGTGCGATACCGGGGTTGGCAGTTTCGGGGCTTCTGCTGACTTCCCTGGGCAGGACATACCTGTCTTTGGCGGCCTTCCACCAATCGGCCCAAGCCCTGGCGTCAGAGCCGAGCTCGAGTGCGGTGAGCTTCTCGAGAGCGCGTGCGATGTCGCCCAGGAGCCTGCCCTTCTCTTTTCTCATTCTTTCTATCAGAGCTGTGACAGCTTCTTTGGACCTGATGTTTGAAAGCGCCTCGATTGCAGCAGCGCGAACCTGCCACCTGCTGTCGTTGAGGTATTTCTTGAGCGTGTCAACAGCAAGCGGGTCGCCAATCTTCCCGAGGGCGTCAATTACTGCCGCCTTCACTTCCCACTTGCTCTTGCTGAGCATTGTAATCAGGGGTTCCACCGCTTCCTGGGCTTTGAGCCTGCCCAGGGCGAGAATAATCTCGACAAGGGTTGTCATATCCCTTTCCGAGAGGTGCTTAATCAAGGTCGGAATCATCGAGGCGTCGTCGGACATTCCGAAGAGGGCAGCAACCGCTCTGCGAATGGTGGAGGATTTATCATCAAGCAATTCTACAAATCTTGATGCGGGTACTGGTTTGGGGGGCTGAGAGGCAGCAGCCGGCCGGGGCGCGGGGGCAGGCGGTGCGGGAAACGGAGGCGATACGTTAGGGTCTTTTCTGGCCGCTTCCTCGGCCCTCTTGCGAGCCTCCTCCTCTTTGCGGCGCTTCTCTTCGGCCTCTCTGCGCTTTCGCTGGACGCTGGCGTACCGCTGATTGCGAGCGGCAAATCCGCTCAGCAACGCCACCCTCGCAGCTTCCGGGATTTTGCGGTTAGGCAGCACCTCTTCAATCATCCAGGTGATTGTCTCTTCGTTCTTGCAGTTCGCGGCCGCGTTCTTGATGGCAGCGGCAATAGTGTACCTTCCGCCATACCTCTTCATGTTGGGGTCAGTCTTGTCAATGCCCACGTTCTCCAGGAGCGTAGTAATCGCTTCCTTCGTACCTATTTTCCCAATTGCCTGTGCAATGCTGGAGCGGTCGTGCGGCGAGGTGGATTCCTTGAGCAGGGCAACGAGGAGCTCAAGCGGCAGGAACTCTGCAACGCTCCTGAGCGCCCGCACGATGTAGGTCTTCATCTGCGCATCGGGACTGTCCTTGCCAGCCTTCCTTGCCCGGTTATAGAGCTCACGCAGTGCGAATGCGGCTTCCCTGGTGCGCATGTTGCCGATGGTGGTAAGTGCTGTCCTGCGCAGATACGAGTCTTTCTCATTCCTGTAGAGCCCCAGGAGCCAGTCTATGACCCGGGGCTTCTTGAAGGATGATGCGTACCGAATGACTCTGCCCAAGTCGCTACTTCGCGTGTTTATCGCCTTGAGACGATTATACTCAGTCACCAGCTCGTCGAAGCTTTTGGGCCTTGGCGGGGCGGCGGGTCTCCCCTGCTTGAAGATTTCAGGCTGGCCTGTGTTTCGAGCAAGAGCTTCGGGACAGGCGGTCAGGACAAGCACTACAACAATGGGAATGGACAGCAGCCACGCACTCCTCATACTTACCCCCCCCTGTATCGCAGCAGCAGCTATATTACAATAACATACGGCATGGTTCAAATGCGGGTACCACTTTCTTGTCATTGCGAGGAGTCCGCCGTACGGCGGACGACGAAGCAATCTCATCAAGTTGAAAGGATGAGATTGCCACGCGGCGGTGGCGCAGCCACTCTTGAAAAAGCCCCTGCGGGGCCGCCGCTCGCAATGACATACTGTTTGTGTTACCTTCGCGCTTCGTCACGTGAACCAGGCCCTATATTACAATAACATACGAAACAGACAAGCCTGAGTCAGACGGCGATGGAGTCATTTCTTACCGTAGTAACCACCCTTTGGAATGCTCCTGGCGGGCTTGAAGTCAGGGTCGTTTGTAACAAGAACAAGGTCCACCCGACTCTTGACGTGCTTCTTTGACGTGAAGCCGAGCTTCATGTCGTTGCGCCGTCCGAGGCTGACTTTGAAAGCTCTGACCCAGAACCATTTCGCGCTGGCCGCCTTTATGGTCTTCTCTTCTACTTTCCGGCAGTTGACTACAAGGCCCACCTTTTCAGGCTCGCGCTCGTTCCTGGAATAACGCACCCAGACGTAGCAGGGCATGGCGTGTGGGAGCCTGAGGCGCCACGACAGATACGCGCTCGTACCCACCTTATAGACACTCGCGAAGTTCGAGAGGTCGCGCGAGTGCTGCTGAACCACGAAGTAGCCGAAGTGCCTGCAGCACTCGCCTTCAATCCAGAGCTTGAACTTCCTGGTGGCCTCGCATACCCACTCAATCTCTTTTTCGAGATTGACTTTCTGAATTGCTTCCGTCTTGCCATCAGCGCTGATAATGGCACCCTTGCCCGGCGCAATTACCGAGGTTTTCCCGTCGCAGCGGACCTGGACCGCTCCATCCGCGGCGATAACCCTTGTATCCCTGGTTCTTCGCTGTATGTAGGCACTGGCTCTCTTCACTTCCACGGAGACGCCGTTGCAGTTGAGCGTAAGCGGCCTCCAGTGGCTGCAGGCGAGGACCTCGCCCTTCTCAATCTCGTATTCGGTATGCGACTTGAAGCTGAGCACCGTAGCGCGGTTGAAGACAACCGAGCCTCCGGCGGAGAGAGAGACAACGCCGGAACCGCGCGAACCAGTCTTGATGGCATCGCCTTTCAGAATCTTGTCCGTTTGGGAGCCCCGGAGCCACTTGTCGGTCCCGCTGCGTCTCAACTGGAATTCGCCCCGCACGTTGTACAGGCGGGCCACCCACTCTTTCAGGGGCTTCTCCTGGGGGTGCGTGGCGAGTTCGGGGGCGGGCTCGCCCGGCACAGGAATGGGGCCCAGGTCCTGAGGCTCCTCGCCTTTGACATCCGGAGAAGGGGCAGGCACCGGGCCATCGGGCTCTATCCCTGGTTCCTCGACCTCCACGAACTCGCCACCCTCTTGGTCCGCTTCATTGGAGGGTTCGGGCAGCGTGTCTGGCGGCCGAATTGGTTCTTGACCCGGACGCTCGTGTGGCGAATCAGCCGGGTGCGGCTTGCCGGGTGATTTTTTGCCTCCCGGGGCCTGCGTCCACCTCTCCGAATCATCCTTTGTTTCGTAGTAACTGTCATGTGCAGCCAGCACGTAGACAACGACTGCAAGAAGAACGGCGGCAGCACTGAGGGCTGCAACGAGAGGCAGCCTGCTCCTTGAGTGCCGGCGAATCAGGGCGACCGAATCGCGCCTGCGCTGTGGCATCTTGCGAAGGACGCGGCTGGCAAACTGCGGGTCAGGTCGAACCTGGTTGGCAATCTCGTCCGCTTCGCGCAGGACCCGCACAGTCTCACGGATTGCCCGCACCTCGTCGGCGCATGGGGCGCATGAAGACAGGTGTGACTCTATGTCGGCAGTCCGCGCAGAGCCGGTCTCGCCAAACACATAATCCACCAGATGTTCGCTGTAGGATTCACAAGTCATCTCAGTATCTCTCCAACTTGTATATACTGGTTCGCAGGCGTCTGTTAGCCCTGTTTGCGGAATTACAGCAATTTTCCCCGCAATTTTCTGAGAGCTTCGTGCATTCTCACCCGCAGCCTTCCGACAGGCGCACCTGTTACTGCGGCAATGTCCGCGTACGGCAGGTTTTCAAACACTCTCAGGACCACTGTTTCACGATATATCCCAGGCAGCTCCGCAAGAGCCGACAGGGCTTTGCGGTGCAGCTCGGTAAGATTGGTTGCCTCGTCCGGGCCGATTGCGGTGTTTGGCAGCGAGTCGAGGAAGTCCTTCGATTCGTCCGTTGCGGTAGATTCGAGATAGGGCCGCCGGCCGGCTTTGCGCAGCTCGCGTATGCACAGGTTTCGCCCGATGGTGAACAGCCAGGTTGTGAACTTCGCCTTGGGAATCCACCTTCGCCTTTGCTCGTAGGCTTTCATGAAAGCTTCCTGGGCTATCTCGGTCGCGGTGTGCTCGTCGCGGATATAACGGTAGATGAATCTGCGCAGACGGACCTGGTGTCGCTCGACAAGCTGTCCGAACGCGCCCGGATTGCTCCCGGCCGCGTCAGCCATAAGAGCTTCGTCGGTGATTCTCTTTTTCTTCTTTTCATTGACGGAGGCCAAATCTATCCCCCGGGCACTGCCGCGAGTACGACATACAGCATAACTGAAGATGCCGCCCATTTCCAGACTTCTCTACTCACGGAGACAGCATAAGCCTTGCCTCTATCTCTTCAGGGCTCCACTTCCTGCCCTTGCCGATGCCGGGACAGCGCTTCGCCGTCCTCTCCCACCCGCGCCTGGTGGTGCATACTTTGCGCCAGAACGGCCAGGCGAAGCAGGCGCCGGGCTTCACACTGTTTACGGTGCAGGCGTCATCTTCGCAGAATATGCAGTGGCCGTTTTCTTTCAGAATCAGGTGTCTGTGCCCGAGAAGGTCGCGCCGGGTGTACTCGACGATGAACTGCTCCGGCAGAAGCCCGAGGGCGCTGGCCAGCCCCGGGATATCTTCCGGGCGGACATACACATTCCCGTGCCAGGTCGAGCAGCAGGCGCCGCAGCGCTGGCACTCGAAGCGCAGAGCAGTCTTCCTGTAATAGGGTGTTCCCACTCTCAGTATCCCGCTTTCATGTCAACGATGTTTCGCGGTTCTCCCTGTGCAATGGAGTTGAGAATGTCCGCGAGGTTTTCCATTATGCCCACGAAATCGACCCTGGCTGCCTGCGCGATTGTGCGTTTGAGGGCGCTTGCCGTCACGTTAAACCCTTTGGCGATTTCGGCAACCTCCCTGCCAATGC
>DAOVDS010000141.1 GCA_030669415.1 bacterium | reverse complement strand
CGCACCTTGAACTCCTGGTCGCCGAGCTTCTCTATCAGGCTGTCTATCTCCTCTTTGAGCTTCTTGTTGGCGTTTTTGCCAATGCGTATCTTGATAACCTGGTCGCGCGGCACGACGAGCTTGCCGTACTCAGTCTCGACCTCGAACTTCTCGAGGTCAATCTGCCCGACTACGAAGGTGCCATCCTGCATGACAACCTGGGAGTTCTCCGACCCCTTCTTCGGGCCTTCCTTGCCGTTCTCCCCGGGCTCTTTCTTCTCGCCGTTCTCCTCGGGCTGCTGCTCCTGCTGGAGGATTACCCTCTTCTTGATGACTTCCTGCTGGGCTGCCGCCGGCGCCCACGCGAGCAAGGCGCAGGCGAGGACAGCGAAAAGAAGTGCAAATCCGACACCTTTCATCTCTGCCTCCTGCTTCTTCTGTCTGTCACAAACTTACGCTGGGACTATACGATGTAAGCCTCCCTGCAGGCAAAGTCAAGACAAAAAAACTGCCTTGCTTGCCTGTGGCTGTGGCGCGGGCAGAACCACTCCAAGATTTTGCCACATCATCACTTGACGCACCGCGGGGGCTGGTTATAATGGCTCCCCCGGCCAACCTGAAACGACACGGGAGAGGAGAATGCAAGGGGAAGCCGCTTCAGAAAGTGTGTGGGCGCGTCTCACAAGGCGCGACACAGCCCCGGGCGAGTTTATCAAGGGCATCTGGGCCGAGAACCCCGTCTTCGTACTGCTCCTGGGGCTCTGCCCGACGCTCGCAGTCACGACCAGCCTCAAAAACGGCGTTGGCATGACCGTGGCGGCGACGTTCGTCCTTGTCTGCTGCAATGTCATTATCTCGCTAATCCGGAACATCGTCCCCGATGAGATTCGCATCCCCTGCTACATCGCCGTTATCGCCACGTTTGTCACAATCGTTGATAACGCAATGCACGGGTTTGCGCCCGAGCTTCACGAGGACCTCGGCATTTTCGTGCCGCTCATTGTCGTAAACTGCATAATCCTCGCCCGGGCGGAGGCCTTCGCCTCAAAGAAAGGGCCGCTCCTATCTATCGCGGATGCGCTCGGCATCGGCCTGGGCTTCCTGGTGGCGCTCTCCATTATCTCCGGTATCAGGGAGATAACGGGCTCCGGCAAGCTCTGGGGCATTCAAATCTGGAGGCTCGATGATGCCAAAGAGATATTCCAGCCTGTCGCGGTGATGATTAGCCCGGTGGGCGCGTTCCTCCTTATCGGCCTGCTCCTGGGGTTCTTCAGGTGGCGCAACCTGACCAAAGACAAGAAGAACAAGTTCCAGCTTGCGGGCGAGGTAATCTCCGCGAAAGAGGCCGCGTACGTAGAGCTTCAGGAGAAGCGCGCAAAGGCGAAAGAGAAAAAGGCTCAGGACAAAAAGGAAGAAAATAACCAGTAGCAGGCTGCGGGCCTTAGCCAGCATAGTACCGGAAGCACCACGCCGGGAGGCGTGGTGAAAATTGGAGCTTCTCAATGGCTGAGTTTATAGCAATCATAGTCGGCGCCATACTTGTCAAGAACTTCGTGCTCGCGCGGTTCCTGGGCCTGTGCCCCTTTATCGGCGTCTCCAAGAAGACCGAGACCGCCCTGGGCATGGGCATGGCGGTAACCTTCGTCATGACGCTCGCCGCTGTGGTCACCTGGCTTATACACTTCCTCTTCCTCGTCCCCACCGAGTACAACCTCATCTACCAGGTTGTCCATATCTTCGACAAGACCGCAGTACCCGCCAGCTTCAATTTCGTGCTGATTCTTCGCACACTGACATTCATCCTCGTCATCGCGACTCTCGTGCAGTTCGTCGAGATGTTTATGAAGAAAGCCTCCCCGGCGCTCTACGATGCGCTGGGAATCTACCTGCCGCTCATTACCACCAACTGCGCCGTCCTCGGTGTCGCAGTCATAAACTCCCGGCTCTTCTTTGGCAAGGAAGGCGAGGGCGCACCCGTAAGCTTCTCGTTCTTCAAGGCTACCGTGCACGGCTTCGCGGCAGGGCTGGGCTTTACGCTTGCCATGCTGCTCATGTCGGGAATCCGCGAGCGCCTCGAAGATTCCGCCATACCCGAGCCCCTGAAGGGCGTCCCAATCGCCTTTGTGTGCATCTCGTTTATGGCGCTCGCATTCGGCGGGTTCACAGGCCTGATTTGAGCCTCCCGACCGGATTCCTGCCAGCCCCACGTGTTCATGCTTGTTCGCCTTTTACCCTGTTCTATACGCAAAACTGTACTATGGTTTTGTATTGTCTTTTAGCTATAATAGCCCGGAAGTAATCCGTGCTTGAAAAGGGGCAAAACATGATAAAACGGTTTGTTGCAGTGCTGGTTATCGTCGTTCTGGCCACAGGATTGGTCGCGGGCCAGGATGACAAGAAGCCCGTAACCAAGTCATACGTGCTCGACTACAGCTCGGGTTCACAGAAAACTACTGACTGCGAAGTCAAGCTCGACACGGCGATACCCAATCCCCAGGACAAGAACCGCAGTCTCGTTCTAATGGCTCCGGGTAAGAGCAAGATTGTAATGCGGATGGAGATGCCTGCAAAACCCTCGCAGGTAGTCCTGGAACTGGAGCACCTGACATCCGGGGCAAAGGTCAAGCACGGCGGCGAGTCTGTCATTTCCATCGTCATAAACGGTGACACCGCTATCGGGAAATGGGATGTAGGTTCCGGCAGCATGGCGAAGGACCGCGTCAATGTGGGCAAATTCTTTGAGGAAGGCTCCAACACCATTGAGCTTCGCTTCGACGCCGGTGCGACGCGTTACTGGTTCCGCCGCATGGAGCTTTCATGCACCTTCCCACCGGGCACCATCCTCGAAGGGAAGGCCGAGCGTATCCCGGCAGACGGCGAGTCAGATTACGCCGTGCTTGTGCGCAAGGCTACCTACGACGACACGAAGTGGCGCGAGGTGGTTGACGCGCTGGTGAAGAAGCACAAGGCGGTGGTGATTGTGTACCCGAACAACCCGCGAGACGCAATAGACGAGCTGTCCGCCGTGTTTCCGAAGTACGCGTGCTTCGTGCGCCAGCCCACCCGTGCCGGGCGGCGGTTCGTCGTGTCTGTGCACCGGCTCACCCGGCAGCTCGACAGCGACCCGTACACAGACGTGATTTGGGGAATCCTCACGGGGTACGAGGCGGCCGACGCCCTGCGTATCGTCCAGGAAGAGAAGCCTCTGAAAATTAAGCGCGCGGCCGCCGGATGCGGGCTCGACCTGAAAAGCTTCAAAGAGGGAGCCTGGTACTCTGAATCAAAACAGGGCGTAATGTGGGAGCGCCTCACGGGCAAAGCGCCGCAAGAGAAGGCCTGCCCGCCCGATACGACGGAAAGCCTCGTCACAGAGCTCAACGACAACAAACCGGGCCTCTTCGTCACCAGCGGACATGCAACCGAGCGCGACTGGCAGATTGGCTACTCCTACAAGAACGGCCAGTTCCGCTGCGAAAAGGGGCAGCTCTACGGGCTCGACACCAGGAACAAGCGATTCAACATCAATTCGCCTAACCCCAAGGTTTACTCTCCGAGCGGCAACTGCCTCATGGGCCATATCAACGGGCGTGAAGCCATGGCCCTCGCGTGGATGCGCACAGGGGGCGTGCGCCAGATGACCGGCTATGTTGTCTCCACCTGGTTCGGGTACATGGGCCACGGGGTCAACACCTACTTCATAAACTTCCAGGGTCAGCACACCTTCGCCGAGTCCTTCTTCTTCAACAACCAGGCGCTGCTGGCACGGCTCGAGCGGGAGTTCCCGGGCAGCTTGGAGAAGAATATCGACACCTTCAACATCGAAACCGACCGAAACCTCCTCAACCGCCTGGCGGGTGAGCTCAAGGTCAAGTCGAAGGACGAGCTGGGTCTGCTCTGGGACCGCGACACCGTCGCGTTCTACGGCGACCCCGCCTGGGAGGCAAGAGTTGCCAAGGCGCGCGAGCCGGACGTCTACACAAAGCTCACTTATCGGCGCCTCAAGGGCGACCGGCTACAGTTTGAGTTCGCCCTGACGCCCAAGCGCGATGGCAAGTTCGCCCGCCCGCCCGCCGCATTTCTCCCCTTCCGCGTGAAAGATGTCAAACTGGACACAGACTCGAAGTTCTCGCCGGTTGTTACCGACAACTTCATCCTCCTTCCCACAAGTACCGAGTTTAAAAAGAACAAGAGGGTCCGAGTCAAGTTCACGGCAAAACGGGCAGAATAGCATATCCGCCCGATTTTAGCTTTCTGCCTGAATTTCCGGCACGTTCGAACGTCTGTATTTCCGGCGCTCAAAAAACACCTTGCTTCGATGTGACTTCTCGCTTACCCGTGTCGTATAATTGGATGACTGGCGGGGCATCAATTGCAGTCAAGCGAGAATGCCATGAAAACGCTTTCCTGCCTACTCGGGCTTTGCCTCACCCTCGCCGGCTGCGCCGGCGGCAGCTTCAACCCGCCGGATGCCCCCGCGCAGGCGAAAACAGAAAAACCAACGCTCCATGACGCAGCCCGCAACGGAGACACAGCTCTCGCAGCGTCACTCATTGCCGCCGGCTTCAACCCGAACGGCAGAAACAAGGCAGGTGCGACGCCCCTCCATTATGCCGCTGCCAACGGGCATCTCGCGGTTGTCAGGCTCCTTGTCGGCAAAGGCGCGGATATCGACGCAAGAGACATCATCAAGGGAGACACCTCCCTGCACCTGTGCGCGCAAAAAGGCCTCTTCGAGGTTGCGCAGTTCCTCATTGACCACGGTGCCAATCTGGATGCCGCCGGCGAGCACGGTAACACCCCCCTTATCATTGCGCTGGGGCGATGCAAAAAGGACCTGGCCAAGCTGCTACTGGATAGGGGGGTGAATGTGAACGCCAGGAGTATTCATGGCACCACGCCGCTGCATGTTGCGGCGATGCATGGATTTGATAATCTCGCCAAGGAGCTTATTGCCAAAGGAGCCTGTGTAACAGCCTGTGCGAGTAACGGCACTACGCCGCTTCACTCGGCCGCAGCCACCGGTGAGACTGGTGTTGCCAAGCTGCTTCTTGCAAACGGCGCCAGCCTCGATGCGCGCGCCAGCGAGAATGAAACCCCTCTCCATTTGGCCGCAGGCAATGGAAAGGAAGACATGGTCAAATTCCTGCTTGACCAGGGAGTTTACATAAATGCCCGATGCAAAATCGGCGACACGCCGCTGCAACTGGCGTTGTCGCTGGGCCACAGGGATGTGACCACGCTTCTCATCCTGCGCAGCGCCGATGTCAATACCCGCAACAACGACGGCTGGACACCCCTTCACAGCGCGGCCTCGAAGGGCTTCCTCGATATTGTGAAGCTGCTAAGCAGCAGGGGCGCGCAGCTCAACGCCTGTGACAGTAACCTCACCACCCCGCTTCACCTCGCGTGCTTGAATGGTCACACAGGCGTAACCCGGTTCCTGCTCACTGGCGGCGCCGAAATCGATGCGGGAAACCGCCTGCAGAGAACCCCGCTCCACATGGCGGCCGGCAGGGGGCACCTGGAAATTATCAAGCTTCTGGTGCCAAGGGGCGCCGACTACCACGCAAGAGATGAAAAAGGAATGACTCCCCTGCACCTGGCGGTCTGTGGCGGCAAAACGCAGGCCGCGAAGCTGCTCATCGAAATGGGTGCAGACATCAACATAAGAGACAGCCGCGGAGGTACGCTCCTGAGCTGGGCCGCAAGGGAAGGCTGCGCGGAAATCGCGCGGCTCCTCCTCGCCCAGGGCGCTGACCTGAACGCCCGCGACAACAACGGGCACACGCCGCTGCACGGCGCGGCAAGTAACGGCCGTCTCGCGGTGGCCCGGATTCTCATAGAGGAAGGTGCCGATGTCAATGCCAGCGACAACAGCGGCAATTCCCTGCTGTGCATGGCTGCCATCGCCGGCAAGAAGGACATGGCCGGGCTGCTTGTGCGCGCCGGAGCCGACCTGGAGGCCAGGAACAACGATGGCAGAACCGCCCTCCACGAGGCGGCAAGGAAAGGCCGCAATGATGTCGCCGCGCTGCTGGTGGCCGAGGGAGCCGACGTCTTCGCGCAGGACAACTACAACAACACGCCTCTCCAGTGGGCCGCGTACACGGGCGCTGTCGAAACTGTCAAGCTCTGCCTCTCTCACGGCGCCAGAATCGATGTGAAAGACACCTACAAAAACACCCCGCTCCACGATGCCGCAAGGAAAGGCCGTAAGGAGGTGGTCAAGCTCCTTCTAACAAAATCCGCCAGCCTCAACTCCCGGGACAACGATGGCGAAACCGCCCTCTACCAGGCCGCATACAACGGCCAGGCCGAGGTGGTGCAGATGCTTATAGACGCCGGTGCCGACATCAATGGGAAAAACAACTCCGGCGTAACACCGCTGCATGGTTGCGCAAGTTGCGGCTCGGCAGAGATGGTCGAGCTCCTCATCAACAACGACGCGGACATCCACGCAGCCGACCGCAGGGGCCGCGCGCCGCTGGACACGGCAACCCGCCGCGGCCGCGAGGAAGTCATCCAACTCCTCCTCTCCCACGGCGCAAAGTAGAACCCCCAGCCAGCCGCCCGAACGGAGGCAAATCAAGACAACCGGCACACGCACCCTCAACTGCCGAAGGTGGTAGTCATTGGTACGCAGAAGCCAGCCGGGACTTCTGGAAAAGTAGTTGACACATCCATCTGCACCAAATATACAGGAGTTGAGTAGACGTGGTATCAATTTGTTCTAACTATGCCCATGGGATAGTATGAGCGCCAAGAACAGCTTGAAACTCGATCAGATTGGGTACTGGTCTGAAATCAAGCTGGATATTATCAAGGATTATGCTGCAGAGTACTCGAAGATACTTAGCGCTCAGAAGGACCCTGCTCTGCCCCACATATACATCGATGCCTTTGCGGGGGCTGGAATACACGAGTCGAAAAACACAGGAGAGTTTGTTGCTGGCAGTCCCCTGAATGCGCTTCGGGTTAATCCACCGTTCCGTGAATACCATTTTGTCGACCTCGACAAGAAGAAAGTAGAATCTTTGGAGAAAATAGCTGGTGAGAAAGCAAACGTGTACACACACCATGGTGATTGCAACAAGATACTTGTCGAGAAAGTTCTCCCAAGAGCCCGTCGCAAGGATTACAGGAGGGCTCTATGTGTTCTTGACCCTTACGGCCTGCACTTGAGATGGGAAGTTGTCCACAAAATAGGACAAATGGGTTCAGTCGAGATCTTCTACAGCTTTCAGATTGGCGATGCAAATCGCAATGTGTTCTGGCAAGACCCAACGCAAGTATCAGACGCTCAAAAGAAGCGGATGAAAGCCTGTTGGGGCGATAATTCTTGGGAAAAGATTGTCTACACGTCGGAGGGGATGTTATTCGATGACATGCAGCAGAAGGCCCCTAACAGGGTAATTGGGGAGGCGTTTCGCAAACGACTCAAGAATGTTGCAGGATTCAAGTACGTGCCCGAGCCGATGCCTATGCGAAACAGCAAGGGTGCTATCATTTACTACCTGTATTTCGCCTCGCCCAACAGAACCGGGGACAAGATAGTGAAGCATATTTTCAATAAGTACAGAAACCGTAAGGACTAACAATGGCTCGAACAAGCATTGAGTGGGCGGAATCGAGTTGGAATCCGGTGACGGGTTGCAGCAAGGTCAGTGAGGGATGTAAGAACTGCTATGCCGAGAGGTTTGCGAAAAGACTTCATGCCATGGGCAACCGCAACTACTCCAACGGGTTCAAAGTCACGCTGCACCCGCATATGCTGGAAGTTCCGCTGCGCTGGAAGCGCTCGCAGATGGTTTTCGTCAACTCCATGAGCGACTTGTTTCACAGGAAAGTGCCGTTTACATATATCGAAAAAGTGTTCGCTGTTATGCGTGAGGCGAAACAGCACTACTTTCAGGTTCTTACCAAACGCTCGGAACGACTGCTTGAACTCTCACCTAAACTGAACTGGCCGGATAATACCTGGATGGGTGTAAGCGTCGAAAACGCGGACAACATCTTCCGCATTGATCACCTGAGACAAACGGGAGCGAGCGTGAAATTCCTCTCCTGCGAGCCGCTTCTGGGACCACTGCCCCGCCTTAAACTGAAAGGCATAGGCTGGGTCATTGTCGGCGGCGAATCAGGTCCCGGTGCGCGGCTAATGCGAAAAGAGTGGGTTCTCGACATCCGTGACCAGTGCTTTAAAGCGCAAGTGCCGTTCTTTTTCAAGCAGTGGGGCGGGACAAACAAGAAGAAGTCCGGGCGGATACTCGATGGGCGCACGTGGGATGAAGTGCCTGCCCTTGCGCTCCCTCTCAGGAAGGGGCGGCTTCCTGCGACTGGCGGAACTCCTTGCGAAGCGCCTCTATCCTGACCTCGGGCGCCTTCTTGGCCCGTATCCTGCGCGAATCGGGATGGTTGTGCTCCTGCGAGCTCTTGTCTGAGCACCCCGGCGCAAGTTGCCAGCCGCCCTGCCGATGTGCTACACTTCTGATGGCGGTTATGAAGCCCCGGACTTCAGTCCGGGGGCAATAATTGTAAAGCCCCGGGTTTGTCCCGCAGGGACTTCTTTAGAAGCGGCTCTGCCACCCCGGGGAAACATGAACTCCGTCAACGAGGTGTAACTTGCTGCGGCTCATCATACGCGAGACCGGTCTCGAACGCCTTGTCGAGATTGCGCTGGACAGAGTCACCATCGGGCGCTCAAAGGCCAACACCCTCCTCGTAAACGATGCCAAAGCCTCGCCCGAGCACTGTCTCCTCAAAAGAACATCCCGGGGATGGCTCCTCGTTGACTGCCAGTCAAAACGCGGAACATACCTCGACGGCTCGCGGGTGCGCACAGCCCCCGTCAGCGCGGGCAGCGTCATCTCAATAGGCAAAACAAGAATACTGATTGAGCATGTTGACGAAGTAAAAACGGAGCCGGAAGAGTTCAAGCCTCCCGGAAAACGCTCGCGTATGCGCAAAGCGCTGCCTGTGCTCGCCTCCTGCGCCGCCTGCCTCGCAACACTCTACCTTGCCGCCCACGCCATATTCCTCTCCATTAGTCACGAGCAGCCCGCGCCTGTTGTCCGCCAGAGGGCTTTCCATGAAGAGCCTTGGGAAAGAGGGCGAGGTCCCCGGTGGCCATACCCTCCTCGCACCGAGCGCATAGTCATCGAGCCGGACCCGCCCGTTCTCGACGGAGAGTTCGAACCTGTCATTCGGGTCCCTCGCGGCACCTCTTTTGACAACCTCGGGGGCAGAGATTCCCTGACCGAGACAGAAATCCTTGCTCGTCTGGGTGTGGTGATGCCGACCGACCGCAGGATATGCCAGCCTCTCGCTATGCCCCGCATCGGGACTTGGCTGGGAAGAAGACACAGAATGCCCGAGTCTGTAGAGCTCGCCATCTCGGCAGCCCTCGACTGGCTCGCCCGCCACCAGGACCCCGACGGCAGGTGGGACCAGGACCAGTTCCACAAGAACTGCAAGACAGTCAAGAACAACGCCTGCGACGGCCGGGGCACCTCCCAGTACGATGTCGGCGTCACCTCGCTTGCGCTTCTTGCATTCATGGGTGCCGGAAGCACTCACAAGACAGGCCTGCACCGAAGCCACGTCGGTGCCGGAGTGAAATGGCTGCGGCGCCAGCAGGATGAGGATGGTGCTTTCGGAAAAGACACCGGAACTCAGAGCTGGGTTTACAACCACGCGATAGCCACAACGGCGCTCTGCGAGGCGTACGCGATGACCCGCGACTACAGGCTCAAGAAACCGTGCCGCAAGGCAGTTGAGTTCATACTGCGTGCTCGCAACCCCGGCGAGGGCTGGAAGTACAAGTCCCGCGGTGGCAAGAGCGACACTTCCGTCACCGGCTGGATGGTCATGGCGCTGAACGCCGCCAAGCACGCGGATATTGAAGTGCCCCAGTCCGCGCTCGACGGCGCGCTTGCCTGGTTCAACCGCATGACGGACGGGAAGGGCAAGGTCGGCTACATGAGTGCCGGCGATGACGGCTCCTACATAAAGGGCTCGAGCGAGCGCTACGCGAATCTGCCCACAATGACCGCAGAGGCAACCATCTGCCGAATCCTCTGCGGCGTAAGGAGAATGGATCCGAAGATTCTCAAAGGCGTTGACATCATGATGAACAACCTGCCTCAATGGAACGAGCCCAATTGCGACAAAATTGACATGTATTACTGGTTCTGGGCAACATACGCTATGTACCAGTACGGCGGGCAGAGATGGCACAAATGGCAGCATGCGCTGAAAAAAGCCCTGACTGACAGCCAGTGCCTCGGCGGCTGCGTACACGGCTCGTGGGACCCGGTCGGCAAGTGGGGCATGGTCGGCGGGCGTGTGTACGCCACCGCCATCAACGCCCTGACCCTCGAAATCTACTACAGGTACCTGAGGGCCAACCCAATGCCGCACAGAACACGTGATATGCTCAAAGGCAAAGGCAGATAGAGATTACTGCAAGAGAGGTGAATGTTAGTGTCCCGCCGGCATTCACCTCTCTTCTTTTTTTGCCTGGCCGCCGCGGCTCTCACTTCTTGGGGTAGACGCCAAGCTCCAGCGTAAGCTCAATCTCCTGGTCGCCCCGTATTGCAGG
>DAOVDS010000205.1 GCA_030669415.1 bacterium | reverse complement strand
CACTCTGAGAAAACGCCGCCTGCTCAGACAGGCATAGTCCCATCAGCAGTCCCAAAAGCGCCAAATATGAGATCTCTCGAATCAACTCAATTCCTCCTAATGTCGTGGTACTATCAAGTCTCGTACTTTGTCCGATTGCTCTTGTTGATCTCTTGTTGCGGTTCCGGCTTTTCCCCGTGTTCCTGTTTCTCAGGAGCGTATGTCTGACTTCTTAGTTCTTCAGTATTGCCGTCGGTTCCGCAATTGGAGCAGACAAACAACAGCACTATTGACGAAAAAAGAGCTAATGCAAAAGAGTCTAAGAAAACGGCACGCATCTCGCAGGTCCTCCTGTGCTTCCCCGCTACGGGGATATTTCTGTTTCTTCCTCAGGCGTATTCAGTTGATAAGTTTTTTCTCCTGTTGCCGGGTCAGTGTACCGCAGCGCCATAAGGGTGATTCCCGTTCTTGATTGTGAAACCTTCCACAACGGCACTGTTTGTCTCGCTGTTGTGGAAATAGAACCCACGGCCATCGTCCTCGCAGTCTATGATGCAGTTCCCGCAGCCATTTTCCGATTTGACAGTTATCGCCTTACCATCGAAGTCAAGGTCTTTGTTCCCTGTGCCGGTGTATGTGCCGTCGGCTACCAGCACGGTATCACCATTACTTGCTGCGTTTATTGCAGCCTGGATGGTGGTATAGTTATCTGGCACGTGGAGTGTTTCGCCTGCGTGGCTGCGGTCTTCGGGACTGCACAGAATGATGTAGAGCACCAGCGCCAGCACCACAATGCCAATCATTTTTCTCATGGTTCTCTCTCTCCCGTTAAGAAGCCACAATGGTAGAATTCCCGATTACGAGTTTATAGCACATCTTGTGCGTGCTGTCAAACTCGCGGGATGCAGGACTACTTCGACCCCTTGACGATTTCCGAGAGTTTCTTGAGCATGCCCTCGTCGTAGTCAAGCACTCCCTTGGCGACATCCACCAACTGTGTCATCTTGCGGCCGGATTTCTCCGTTTCAACAAGCAGGAGGATGTACTTCTTGCCCTTCTCGAGCTCCATGCCGGGCAGGCTCAGCACATCGAGGTACTCGCGCCCCTTGGCCCCCTTGGCCGCAGACAAAACTTTCGCAACATAATACTTGAAGCTGCCCCTCTCTTCAAGCACAACAATCTCTACTGCGACGATAATCGCCGCCTTGTCGCAAAGTCCCTTGAGCTTGTCGGGGCTCTTGTCCGGCGGCGTCAGGAGCTTAGTAATCCTGTCGAGCAGGTCCTTTTCCGCCTTGATGGCACTGTCGATAAGAATGAGCGCCTCGCCTTCCTTTTTCAGGAAAACCACGAACTCGCCCGGCTTGAAAGCGTCCAGCTTCTTGTCCTGCGCCGGCGGCTGCGAGATGAATATCTCGCCTTCCTTCGTTTTGGGCTCGCCCTTGTAGAGGCCGTTGAGCCGTACCTGCACCTTCCTGGCGTTGGCGCCCTCTTTCGGGATGGTGACCATCGCAACCACATCGGCCTTTTCCACTATCCCCTTGAGTTTCTGGTCGCTTATGTCGGGCCCGACCTTGTACGAGGTCAGAATCCACGAGTCCCGGACCTCTTCACCGCGTTTGACCTGCACCTTAACAAGCCCTACGCCCTGCGCCCACCACATGGCGATG
This sequence comes from bacterium, assembly GCA_030669415.1. Classification (GTDB taxonomy): domain Bacteria; phylum Planctomycetota; class SKW154; order SKW154; family DAOVDS01; genus DAOVDS01. Next base: position 6,331 of record DAOVDS010000205.1, on the reverse strand, counting down.
ATTTCATTCCCGCCGAAACCTCCTTCGGTTCTGGTCTCGACTTTCAGGCATCCCTTGATTTTCCCGGCCTTGGTGTCGAGGTCCTCAACTTCGACGACCTTGGACTTCAGTACCATCTTCATCTCAGGGTCCATCCCCGGACCACCCGGAACCTGGGGCTTGAACTCGGAGTTCCAGGTATCGTTCTTCTGCGCGCCGAACTTGAGGACTTTCCACTCCATCCCCATTTCCACTTCCCATATAAGGTAGTCCTTGCTCATCTTCCACGTCATGTCGTCGGATGGCCCTTCCATGCCGGTCAGCTTCACCTTTATCTTGCCATCCTTGTCAATCTCTATTACCTCAATCTTGCCCTCTTTCTTCTTTCCGCGCTCAACGACATCGTACTTCCAGAAGTTGCCCTTGACAACCTTAATGAAGGACTTCTTCTCGCCTTCCGCAAGCACCACGCCCAAGGCAAACAGCAGCACAATGGCTGACAACACGAGCTTCTTCATTTCTTCTTCCCTTTCTTCCTGCGCTTGCTCAGGGGTTCTGCCGGCACACCGATAACCGTCTCCCCATCGCTCACATCCTTGCCCGAGGTTACCACCGCACCCGCGCCTGTTACGGCGTTCTTCCCCGTCTTGACGGGAGCCACGAAGATTGTCCCGCTCCCGACGTGCGTGCCATCGCCGATTTCCGTCTTGTATTTCTTCTTGCCATCGTAGTTGGCGCATATAGTGCCCGCACCCACATTCACCTTCTTGCCGATTGAGGCATCGCCGAGGTAGCTCAGGTGCTTGGCCTTCGACCCCTCGCCCAGGCGCGTGTTCTTGGTCTCGGTGAAGTTGCCGACCTCGGCGTAGTCTTCAAGCACGGTGCCTTTCCTCAGGTGCGAGAACGGCCCCACCTTGCAGTGCGCGCCGATTCTCACGTCCCGCTCTATGTACGTGAACGGGAACACCACCGTGTCATGCCCAATCTGTGCGCCGGCTTCAATGTACGTGTTCTCGGGTGCGACGATAGTCACCCCGCACTCCTGCGCAAGGTATCTCATGTGCCTGCCCATGACCACAGGCCAGACTTTCTGGATGTCCCAGCGCGTCGTGACACTCAGAATCTCCTCGCCCCGCGGCGTGACAAACGGTATTACAGGCACGCCTTCGGCCGTCAGCTTGTGCACGACATCCGTGAGGTAGTACTCCCCCTGCGCGTTGTCCGTATCCAGGTCCTGCAGCCTCTCGAGCAGCATTGAACGCTCAAAGACGTACGCGCCGCCGTTGACCTCGCGTATCTTGCGCTCCTCCTGGCTGGCATCGTGCTGCTCGACAATCCGCATCAGGGAGCCTCTGTCATTCCTGACGATTCGCCCGTAGTTTGTCGGGTCTTCAAGCTGGGCGGTGAGCATGACTACCCCGGGCTTTTCCTGCTCGAAGATATGCAGCATGCCTTCGAGCCTCTTGGCCGGTATGAGCGGCTGGTCCGCGTTGAGCACCACGACCGGGCCGTCGCCGCGCTCGAGCTCTCCGGCGCAGGCAAGCACCGCATGGCCCGTGCCGAGCTGCTCGGTCTGGACTATCCAGCGCGCCTCGCCTTCACCGAAGGCTTGCTGCACCCTGTCCATGCCATGCCCGATAACTACCAGGGGCGTCTGTCCCGAGACTGCCCGCGCCACTTCCAGCACGTAGCTTAGCATGGGCCTGCCCGCGATGTCGTGCAGGACCTTGGGGTCCTCGCCCTTCATTCTCGTACCCTTGCCTGCGGCAAGGATAACCACGTCAGCTTTGCTCACCTTCGCCCCTGAACAGCGTGAAATCCCGCGCAATTAGCGGCTTCTTCTACTCGAGGAAAGCCCAACTGCGTTGGAAGCTACCCGGCGAGGATTTGAACCTCGAATGACAGGACCAAAACCTGTTGTGTTACCACTTACACCACCGGGTAGTGACCGCGCCGGAATGACAATTATACTCAAGCTCACGTCCACTGTCAAACCACTTTTGCCCGGCTTGCATAAGAAGCTGCTGTGGTAGCCCACCGAGGAAACTGATTATTTCTCCTGCTCTTTCTTTGCAGCCTCGATACGCTTTCTGACCATCTGGTCATCTTTCAGTTTCAAAGATGCCTCATACGACTCAATCGCCTTGTCATACTGCTTGTAGCCGAACTCCCTCTCACCCTTTTCGACAACAGCCTCAAACATCTTCCCGGGCAGCTCCTTCACTGTTTCGGGCGAGTAGTTGTACTTCTGTGCCGCGCGCAGCAGGTCCATTGCCTCCTGGTATCTTCGCGACTTGCACTTGCTGATTGCATCCTTGGCGATTGATTCGGTGAACTCAACCTTGTACTCCTGTATGGACTTGTCCTTCTCATCCAGCTTGAGCGCCTCGCCAATAAGCCCCAGAGCCTTCTCGTATTCCTTGTCATGTCTCGCCTGGTCGGCATCCTTGAGAAGAAAGTAAATCTTCTTGTGCGTGTCGTCAAGCGCGATGACTTTGCCAATCTCCTCCACGGCGCGTCGGACATCCGTGTCAGACCCCCACCGCATATACGGCTTGTGCTCCTGCAGAACAGTGCCGTCTTTCAAATCCAGTCTGCGCCCCACGATTTCATTTGCCCCGCCTCGCAGAACCGTGACGAGTATCAGGTAGCGAATGCCGCGCTCGTCGTACAGCTTCCTGGCCGATTTCATGTCTGTAAGCTGCGAAGCCTTCATGCCCAGCGACTCCAGCATCCCCTTGAGCTCAAGCGGCTCAATCACCTTGTAGCTGTCTTTCAGCTTCTCGCCTGACCTCCAGACAATCAGCTTGGCCAGCCCCATGCCGGTAAAAGCGCCGGCATTGCCTTCAATAAGGACCTCGGCCACTGCCAGCCTGGGCGGCCCTTCGACAACCGGCACAGTTTCCCCGGAGTCTCCAGCTCCACCGGTCGCCTTCGAAACCTCTGCGCCCCTCAGGGCAAGAACGAGCGCCAGCGCTATGATTGCCATAAGAAGAGCAATCCCGATTCCAGCAAAAACGGGAAAACCTCTTCTCGGTCGCGCATCAGCAGGCATGGCAGGGGTATGCTCTGTAGGCTGCAGCGCAGACAGAGGCGTAAGCGGCGTCGCGGATTGCGCAGGCGGCGTTACAGTTCTGGTCAGCATCTCACGCTGGCCAACCAGTGCGGCCGATACGCCCTTGCTCACTGCCTCGGGTGTTTCAATTGACTGCTCCTCGATGCCTGCCGCCTTGCAGAATTCCCTGTAAAACTCGGATGTCGTTTCGTACCTGTCGCCCGGCTCCTTGGCAAGACACTTCCTCATAACCGCATTTACATCCTGCGCAACCTGTTCATTGCCACCAAACAGGGCCGCATCCAGAGGCGGCACTTCCTTTTCCAGTATCTGGATATCTATCTTTCCCTTGTGAAACGGCGGCGTGCCATTGAGCAGTTCATACACCGTAGCGCCGAGCGAGTATATGTCCGCCCTCGCATCAATCTTCCCGCCCATCAGGTGCTCCGGTGCCATGTACGCCGGCGTGCCCGCAATTATCGTCTGCGAGATTTTCGACATCGTCTCCTGCAGGCGCCGCGCTATGCCGAAGTCCGTCACCTTGACCGTGCCGTCCCGGGTTATCATTATATTCTTGGGCTTTATGTCGCGGTGAATGACCCGCTTCGAGTGCGCGTAGTCCAGAGCCTTCGAGCAGTCCCTCAGCACGTAGGCTACCGAGGAAACCGGCAGGCGCTCACCCTCAGAAAGCCCCAGCAGAACGTGCAAATCCACGCCGTTTATAAACTCCATTACTATGTAGCACGACTGCTTCTCCATGTCCGCTTCAAAGTTGTGGATTGCCGCGATGTTCTCATGGCGCATGTCCTGCGCGATGCGAACCTCCTCCTTCATCCACTGGATTGCCCGCACGTCTGATGCAATCTCGGCAGGCAGCACCTTCAGCGCAACCACCTTGTCAAGCTGCGTGTCCCTGGCGAGGTGAACAGCGCCCATGCCGCCGCGACCCAGCATCGAGAGAATGACGTAACGATTGCTCAGTGAATTCTCAGGCCCTACATCTGCTATCTCAACGACCGTCCGATTCTCAAACAGAACCCCGCAGCTCGGGCAGAAAAACGTCTCTTTCTCAACTGCAGCACCACAATCGGGACACTCCAACTTATCCTCCTCGTTTGAAGTCGGCGGGATTATACGAGCAGGCAGGCCCGCGAGTCAACCCCCAAGTCTGCGTTTTCGTGCTCCCCACGCCCCAATTTCCCCACCAGCCTGACCGAACCGCCCCAGCCCGGGCAAGAACGGCAATAGACAGGACAATGGGCTTCGACTTGCCTAAAGTGAAATGGCGCGCCGCGCTAAGTGCGTTTTTTGAGCAGCAATACCCTCGCTCATCCCATTTTGGCAACTGTTTGCAGTATTCTCCAGATTTTTCTCAATTTACTTGCAGAGGCTTATATTTGTCCTAACCTATGTACACCCCGGATGTTCCGGCATTTCTGAAGCGTTCTGAGCGCATCTTGTGGGGTTTTTTAGCATTTTTAGACTTGACAAAAACGCAATTTAGTGTTATTATCTGTATGTGAAGAGGACAAAGGTCGGCAGAAAACAGTCAGGTTTGTTTTTCAGTCGGGAAAGGAGGCGGTAAGGCAATGGAAGAATATGAGGACTATGAGGATTACGAAGAGGAGGAGTTCGAGGAGTACATGCCCGGCTCCGCTGAGACTCCCTGGTGGATGCAGAAGGCGGTGCCTGTCCTTATCTCTTCGGCCGTTCACCTTATGTTCCTGTGGATTGCCGCGTACATCGTGTTTACGATAGTCCAGAAGAGAGAGGTGCCGGCGATTGTCACCACACGCGAGTACGCCGAGCAGGACTACGACGACACCAAGAAGCGCGCGATGATCTCGACTCCCCGCATCGAGTGTGAGGAAATGGTTGAAAAGCCTATCATCCTGCTCGAAGAGGAAGTCGAAATCACCAAGGACATCCCGCGCGGTACCTCGTTCGACTGCCTGTCCAACAAGAACCTCGACTCCACAAGCTGCGTCGACGCATACGGCATAGGCGGAGGACGCGCAGGTGCCTACGGGCAGCGCTGGGGTAAAGGCTCGCTGGCCAATGAGGGCGGCTCACCAGGCACCGAGTCCGCAGTGCTTGCCGCACTGCGCTGGCTGCACTTCCACCAGGACAAGAACGGCCAGTGGGACCAGGATGGCTTCCAGAAGAACTGCGATTCCCGCAAGGGTGCGGCCTGCGACGGCCAGGGCACCTCGCAGTATGATGTAGCAAACAGTGCGCTGGCACTTCTGGCGTTCCTGGGCAACGGCCACACGCACCGCGTCGGCCTGTTCAAGAAGACTGTCAGGCGCGGGCTCGACTGGCTCGTCAGCCAGCAGGGGGCTGACGGCTCGCTTGGCTCAAGAGCCAGTGAGTCGTGGATATACAACCACGCTATCGGCACCATGGCGCTCTGCGAGGCGTACGCCGTTACCCGTGACTACCGCCTCAAAGCACCCGCGCAGAAGGCGGTTGACTATATCCGCAGCGGGCAGAACTCCGGCCTCGGCTGGAAGTACGAGCCCCGGAGCGGGCGAAACGACACCTCGGTCACGGGCTGGATGGTGCTGGCGCTCAAGGCGGCCAAGACTGCCGGCCTGAGCGTTGACAAGTCCATGTTCGACGGCGCCATCAACTGGTTCGACCGCGCCACCAACAGCGCCGGCAAGTGCGGCTACATGAGGCCCGGCGACGACGGCTCGGTCATCCGCGGCGTGAACGAGCACTACGCCAAGCTGCCGACAATGACCGGCGTGTCAGTTATCTGCCGCATATTCTGCGGCCAGAGGCGCCAGGATTCCAAGATCCTCAAGGGTGTTGATCTCCTGATGAACAACCTGCCCAACTGGAACAAGCCCAAGAACGACAAGGTTGACATGTACTACTGGTACTACGCGACCTACGCCATGTTCCAGTACGGCGGCCAGAACTGGCACAAGTGGAACACCGCTATGAAGAAGGCGCTGCTTGACACCCAGCGCATGGGCGGCTGCCCCGACGGCTCGTGGGACCCGGTCGGCAAGTGGGGCATGGTCGGCGGGCGCGTGTATGCCACCGCCATCAACGCCCTGACCCTCGAAATCTACTACAGGTACCTGAGGGCCAACCCAATGCCGCACAGAACACGTGATATGCTCAAAGGCAAAGGCAGATAGAGAGTACTGCAAGAGAGGTGAATGTTAGTGTCCCGCCGGCATTCACCTCTCTTCTTTTTTTGCCTGGCCGCCGCGGCTCTCACTTCTTGGGGTAGACGCCAAGCTCCAGCGTAAGCTCAATCTCCTGGTCGCCCCGTATTGCAGG
>DAOVDS010000433.1 GCA_030669415.1 bacterium | reverse complement strand
ATTCGAAGGGGCTCATCCTCATGGACGGCAATCAGCGAGCGCTCCTCGCGTTCAGCAAGATCGGCAATTCTTATCTCGCTTCCCATTGGGTAAGAATCTCTCACACGACGCAGTACAGTGTAAGCAATCTGCCTGTAGTCCGGAGACCATTTCGGTTCTATATAGCGGTCCCAGCGATCTTCTGGTTCTTGAATCAGTACGCGGCGGCTTCCATCCCCGGGGTTGATCGCCACTATGCCTCCTTGGCCGTTCACTAGTATGTCAGCCACAGATAGCGCAGGGTCGGCACCCAATCGATCTGCAGCTTCAAACCAGCAGAGGCGATGGCACGACAGCCCCTCCGGAATCTGCTCGTCCAGGCCATGCGGGAGTAACAGCTTTCTCTCCGAAAGATCTGTCAAATTGACTATCAGCGGATCGTCGCGGAAGGCGAGGAGATGTTTCCCGTCGGGCGAATAGACAATTGGACCTGACAGCGCCACATTGTCCAAGAGTACTCGCTTACTCAAGCCAGGTATGCTGAGCTCTATCAATTGAGACTTCTTCTCCCTGGCCTCCTCACCATCAGGCACGGGAAGTCTTTGGTGCCTGACAATCGCCATCACCTTGGCTCCAGTTGGATGAACAGCGTAGGCGTCTATGTGCAGGTCCGTTCTCATTTCGGGAGGCCACATTGTGACCGTATCGCTGTTGATCTCGTACACAACTAACCCGGCCGTAGACGAGCTCTCGTACGCTATCGTGCCTCCTCTCCACTCGACATGACCCTCTACCGTGTACTCGTATTGGTCAGTAGTATGGCCAAGTGGTGTCTCTGTCTTGCTCTGCAGGTCAAACAACCACAGTGACTGAGCTCGGACAACCAAAAGCTTATCGTCTCCCGGTGCCCAGCAGAACCGATTGTCCCCGGCAGGAGTGATTCGTTTAGCTCCAGAGCCATCTATGTTTGCGATCCAGATATGTTTGCCTTCACCCGAGCTCAACGAGTACGCTATCCGGTCCCCGTCGGGTGACACGGCGACTTGCCGATCAATGTTGCTGCGGTCATTACCCGTGGCCTCAAGAATGCACACCTTCTTGCTGCCTTCGGCGTCCGTCATGTAGATGCCGGATTGCTCTCCCCACACAATGCGCGAGCCGCCCAAATCATGCACCTCGGGGTTGCCAGAAGGTGCCGCCCCGGTCTCGGCGTCTGCCACGCGTGGCGTCGGCCCTTGAATTGTCAGTGACTCACCAGTTCTCTCATTTCGCAGTGTGGCTAAAACTAGGCCAGCCGCCAAGACAAGGACAGAAATCAGGGCCGCAATTTGGATCCTTCGCCGTTGCAGAGGAAATATGGGAGCTAGGGCTTTTGTTTCGCCGCGTGCAGCTCCTATGAACGCCGAACAGCTTTCAAACCTCCGCGCAGGGCGCTTCGCAAGGGCCCGAAGGACAGCTCGGGCTATGGACCTATGCACCTGGCTTTTCAGGGCTGGTGGGGTACCGTGGCTGTGCTGTGCGGCAACTGCGACGAGTGTGTCACCAGCGAAGGGTGGCTTGCCCATGAGCATTTCGTAGGCCACGATTCCTAAAGAATAAATGTCCGCGTGAAAATCTGCCTCTTCTCCTCTAGCCTGCTCCGGTGACATATACTCGGCAGTACCGATGGTTGCGCCGGTGGCGGTCAGCTTAGTTGCGCCTGCGGCTCTAGCGATGCCGAAGTCCATCAGCATGACTCGCCCGTCATCCGTCACCATGATATTGCTAGGCTTGACATCCCGATGGATCACCCCTTGCGAATGGGCATAATCAAGAGCCTCTCCAACCTGCCCCAGAATCTGCAGCGTCTGTTCTTCGCCCATTGATCCGCCCTGCTTTTCCAACTCTTGGGACAGGTCGTGGCCCTCTACCACTTGCATCGCGATGTAGGTGAGGCCGTCGATTTCTCCCGCCTCGTAGATGCGCACGATGTTGAGGTGGTCCAGCAAAGCTGCTGTCCGGGCCTCGACAATGAAGCGACTCAGGAACTTGCGGTCGTGAGTCAGATGCTCCGCCAGAACCTTCAGTGCTACGAGCCGTTTCAGCACCTCGTCACGTGCCCGATAAACCACAGCCATGCCACCACGGCCAAGCTCACCGAGGATGCGATACTTGCCTATTTGCTGCCCCGCCGCTATTCGCACTGATTCTCTTCCTCTTAAC
>DAOVDS010000271.1 GCA_030669415.1 bacterium | reverse complement strand
GATTCCCGGCGGGCTTGAAAGCCCGACGAGCACCAGCAGTGTCAGTAGAACCATTCCCATCCTTCTCATTCCTCTTCCTCCTCTTTGGCCCTCTCGGGCAGAAAGTGTTTTGCGAGCGCCTCGGCGCCCTGTTTATCAAGGAAAACTCCATCAAAACCTATGGCAATCCCGGACTTCCTGGCAGCCAGCAGCAGCGAGATGTGAACACCTGTCTGCAGTTTGACGAATCCGGTGTCCGGGCCGGCGGACTTGCCGAGAAATACCGTGATTTCTTTCTTCTCATCCTTTGACTTGTACACAAGCATGGCCTGTTCTCTGGTGATGAGCACGCCTTCGGCAATCTCGAAACCGCCCTCGAGGCGTGGGGGAATCCGGAATTGAAAGGCGAACTGCCTGGCGAAAGATTCGAGCTGTTTGCGCAGTTGGGCATCGCCCGGCGCGGCCGGGGCGCCGGGAGCGCCGGGTGGGGGTGCGCCGGGGGCACCGGGAGGGGGGGCAGGCGCTGCGGCAAAAGAGGTTATCTCGCTGCGCTCCGGCAGCCTGCCTGCGGCAATCTCCCGGACCAAGGTTAGCTCCTCGGACAGCTTCTCCTCGGCGGACTTCTCTCTTACCGTGACTTTGGGAACTGCGTCCTCAGGAGGGGGGCTCCTGAATATCAATACCACCGATACAAGCACCACCGCCGCCCCCAGCGAGGCGACCCTCAGCAGCGGGAAGCGGCGCCGATAGGGCAGCTCAGGTGCCGGCAGCGCCTCGAAGCTCTCCGACCACGCCGAGAGCGCGTCGGCGGTCTGGCGCATCTGCTCGAGGAGCGACCGGGCTTGCTGGTCCTTCTCGATTTCCTCTTGCAGGGCCTCTCTCTGAGCCTGCGAGAGTTCGCCCGCGACAAGACTGGCAACCTTCTTCTCAGTTTCGGAAATCTTCATAACTGCGTCCGTGAAAACAGCGATTCAGGAGTATCAGCCCTTCCTGCACCTTGAGGGCCGCGGTTGACTTCGGCGTGCCGCTGCGCCGCGCGAGCTGCGAGAGCGAGAGGTTTTCGACCACTCTGAGAAACAGCAGTTCTCTTAACAGGAGCGGCAGTTTCATAAGGCAGTCGCGTATTCTCTGCAAAGCCTCTTTCTTCATAACCTTCTCGCCGGGGTCGGCGGCAGGCGCGGCCTTCTGCGAGACTTGCCCGGAGCTTTCGTGTTCTTTGCGCCGCTTGAGGCTGCGCATGGTGTTGAAGGCGTGGTTTCGGCCGACAGTGAACAGCCACGCTTTCGCGCCCCTGCTTTCCGGTTTGGGTCCTTTGCGCATGTACTTAATCAGAACCTCCTGGAACACATCTTCAGCGTCGGCCTCGTTGCCCATAAGCATACACAGGTAGCTTCTGAGTCTCGGTGTATTAACCTGGATAAAAGCTTGCACTCTCACTCCCGCGGGGATTTTGTCCTTGCTCAACCGTATACTAAACACCAGTCAGCCGGTATCGTCCAAAGGAATTTTCAGGGAAATCAGCAACTTCTTTGCCAAAACGAGTTGGGATGAAGAGATTACCCTGATATGCTTATCAGCGCGACTCCGGTTATTGGGAGCAGATTTCCGCCGATTCCCGGGAACCTCCAACTCCCTGCCGTCATTGCTTCTACGCGACCGAGTAGTGTATACTTGAAATTGTTACAGAGAAGTTACGGTCAACACTCCTATGGAGATGTTATACTATAGAGAGGCGGCGCAGGAAAGTAATACGCCTGCCGGAAGCCATGGAACTACAAAGAATCTGGAGAAACGCAAATGCTGCTAAGCAAAGTCATTGGGGTCTTTGGAGTATTGACCCTCTTTGTCGCTGCGGGCACTTCCGCAGTCAGTGCCGGAGAGATTGAGGCGCGCATCTTTGAATTAGGTGCGCGCTGGGGTGGTGATGACTATGCTTTAGCCAGAGACACACTGGTCCGGTGTGGAAAAGAGCAGCTTCCGTTTCTGGAGAAGAAAGCAAAATCGAAAAACTGGCGTGAGCGTATGCTGGCTGAGATTCTTGGGCTTCGCATCCAAGAACCTGAGAATATCGAGAAATGGAGCAAGGCTCTCCTTGACTTCGACTTGAAAGCGGCCAACAGATACCGAGGACCCGACTGGGACAAGCTGCCAAGCGAACCGGGCAACTTGCCTGCCTCATACCTTGCGGACTGCCTGATAGAGCATGCCGACTCCTGTTATGACGGACTTGGAGAGAAAGTGGTCACGGGCGTAGCGCTGCAATTCTACCTCGCCCCTTCAGAGGAACTCATCCCGGCGATACTGCATGTCGCGTGGCGATATTCTTGCGTGCAAAAGCTCAGCGTCGAAGGGTTTGTTAAACTCGGGAAAGAGTGTCTTCCTTCTCTGCGGCGTACCTTGCAGGGCGAGAAATTGTCCTGGTATGCCACCTTAGAAGCCTGCGTTGCGGCTGAGGTTGTATCGCGTCTTGAAGACAAGGAATCAATCCCGCTTCTGCTCAAGAGGCTTGAATCGGTAATCGGTGACAAGAGGGTTGCCGGACCATTCGCAAAGGCTCTATCCCGTTTGCAGGCGGTATCGGCCTTGGACGTTATGCTCAAGCATCTTCTTCCGTTAGCCGACCCGTGGAAGAAGCGCAAGTCTTTTGCCTACAGGGATTTCACCGGTTTCCGCAAACATATTGTCGGCCTCGGCAAAGGTGCGCTACCGGTCCTGCGCAAGCATCTCGCTACCGCTGACTCCAACTGGAAGAAGATAGTTCTCGAACACCTGATTGCGGAAATCTCCGGTGCTGATGCCAAAACTCTTGAGGTAGCCAAATTGCGCGAGTCTCTGTGGTTCAGGGAAACGGTGGAGGGGCTTGTCAAACTTTACCAGCTCGCCGGCGAGGACATCTTCGAGCGCCTGCGAACGCTGACTCACCCCAAAAGTCGTCAAAGGAAAGCTGCTTATTTGGCCTTTGGTGAGCTTAAGGAGCAGCGTGCCGTGGCGCTGCTTTTGGACCTGATAAAGCAGCAGCACACTTCCCTTGAGAGAGCGGTTGCACAGCGCAAGACGCAAAAGGATGCCGCCCCCTTTGACCCGCAGAAGGCACGGGAAGAGGCGAGCGCTTTCGGCAGCTTCGGCAATAGGGTTGCCGGGATTCTCTTGTGGGGCGACATTGCACTGCTGTCGCTCCGGCGAATTGGGGGTGAGGAGGCAAAGAAAGCGCTCACTGCGGCTGCTGCATATCCCGAATACAAAGCGAGAGCAGAGACCTCTCTGCTCATGTTGGAGAAGAAGACTGATGAGATTGTGTAGCGCCTGAGCAGCGAGGACCGCGCTGTCCGGGAAGAAGCCGCCCTGGCCCTGTACGAGTGGCAGGATGCCCGCGGGGCAGGAGAACTTCTTCACGCTGCTGTCAGACGCCAGGGTCAGACCCATCAGGAATGGAAGGGCCGTGCGCTGACCTTCAAGGACAAGCTCCAGCCTGTGCTTGAGAAGCTCTTGAAGAGTGACAGTGTCCGCGAACGCGTGCTGGCAGAAACCCTGCTTATGGAAATCAAGGACCCTGAAAAGGTCAAGCAATATGAAGCAGTTCTCCTGTCCGCCGTCCAATGGGTTGGCATGAAGCATGTCTGGCATATCGCTGATGTCAAACATGCTGGAAAACAACTGGTGGCGAAAGAGGAGCGGAAATCGGCGGCGGAAGGCCAGGGAAAGAAAGAAAGCGGGGCACGGCGAGTGACGCGGTGGCGAGGTGTATTGGATGAAAGCCATATACCGCTGCTTGAGGCAAGCTGTATGTTTGGGCGAGGAATCTTCCATAGAGGTATTGCTGCATTTGCACTCGGCGAGTTCAAGAAGCCACGCTCCATGCAGGCGCTGGTCGAGTCTTTCAACATGGGCTGTCTTGGCGGCACAAACCCCGCTGCGGCGGCACTGACGAAGTTTGGCAAAGAGGGCGCCGAACTTGCGAAGAAGGTGCCGCCACCCACGCCAGGCGAGTTTGATACCGGCCTGCACATGACAATGCACCGCGGTGGTGTGCGTGTCCTGTCGGAGAATAAGGACATCCGCGGAGTGGAAGAGATTCTCAAAGGCCTCAAAACCCTTGAGCAAGACAAGGCACTTGACCTCTGGAAGCATCGGGCGCGCATATATCTGGGCGCTGCTGCGAAATACCACGATAAGCGTCTTGTAGAACCGCTTGTGCGCATCCTGGAAACTGACTCTGAGCCGGAAAAAGACCTGCACTGGCAGGTTATCCGGCTCCTGTGCGTCTATGCCGACGAGCGAGTGATGCCCCATATCCTGAAGCGCATGCGCGTTCCAGACCTCAGTAAAGAAGAGAAGAATTACTCTATCTTTGCACTTGCGGGTGTCTCGGAGGAGAGAGCACACGACTGGGCACGCCACGCTTTCGCCACGACTGCTCTGGCGAAACGATTCGGCGCAAAAACACCTGATTTCCTGATAGAGCAGTTCAAGAAGCCCAAAGATAAGAACTTCCGCGCTGCTATCCTGTTGGCGCTTGGACAACTCTGCCACTCTTGGCTTCTACCCCCGCCTTCTCCGGGTCAGATAAACAGGTGCCGGTGGTCATGGACTCGCTTTTTCATGGAGAAGGAGGAGCGGGCAGCTGTTGCACCTTTTGCTGAAAAAACCCGCAAGCTGGCCTATCCCGTGCTTCTGGAGGCGCTTGGTGATGCATCAGAGAAAGTAAGTTTCTATGCCACTCTGGGGCTTCTAACTCTGGCATGGGGACGGGATAGCTGGTCAGACCCGATCAAGCCAGACCCGCGTGCTGCAAAGCCCCTGATGGAGTGGTGCCAAAAGCGTGGAACGTGTTTTTATCCACTGACCGAGTACCTGGTAAACTGCGGAGGCGAGGAAGCGGGCCCTCTTCTCCTCGGGTTCCTGAAACGCAATGGTCACCATCATTTGGTTGACGCCGTGACGAAGCTGAAGCCAAGAGGCGCAGTCCCTGTCATTGCACGCAGAGCGCGGGACTGGTATGCCAGACGCCCCGATTCCGATTTCACGCCGAGGGAACTGGATGCGCTGATGGAGTTTGGGCAGGAAGGCGCCAAAGCACTTCTTGAGATATTCCGCGACATAGACAACATGTGGTGCAAACGCCTTTGTGCAGAGCATCTCGCCAAACTGCAGCATAAACCTGCTGCTGAGCCGATTGCCAAGCTTCTGCGCGCCACAATAGATGCAGGCGAAGGCAATCCCAAGCTATTGCCTAAGAGCGATCACGTTCGCAAAGCGACCTATCTCGGTACATGCAGAGATTTCCTGAATGTGCTGAGCCAGCTTGACGCCAAGACGGCCAAGGCCATTGGCGAGGGCATTCTTCTGAATGGCCCTGATGGACTCCTAAGAACCGCATTGCGGGTATGGAGCGCGGACGAAACCAGCGACAAATAGGCAAGCCCAGCAGACATTCTGTCTTCCAGGCGCTCCTTACTGTGGACCGCCCTGCCGCTTTGTTTGAGAATCCCAGAGGGGATTGGATTTGAGCCGTTGATTGCCTTCGTTGCCTCTGCTGGCTGCCGTGCGGCGGCCGTTGTTGTTAAAGCATGTCGGTTAAAACTCGCCCGTTTCCTTCTCCTTCTCCGGCTCGGGTGCCGGTTCCGTCTTATCCGGCTTTTCCTTTTCTTTTCGGCGAAGGACGCGGCGCAGTATCTCATCCAGGACGCCGCTGTCCTGGTCGATGTGCTTCTCTATCCACCTGTCTACGGCCTTTTCAAGGTCTTCGTCAGAGAGTTCGGACAGCTTCTGGAGCACCTCGTCAAGCCTGTCGCCGAGTTCCTTGCGAAGCGTCTCCCACTTCTGCTCGTCCACGAGCGCGTCAAGGAGCTTCTCAATGTCCTGCTGGAGCTTCAGCCTGCGCTCCCTGAGCTCCTCCATGGTGGGCGGGGCTTCGTGGGCTTTCTTGAGAAGCTCTTTG
>DAOVDS010000426.1 GCA_030669415.1 bacterium | reverse complement strand
AAGGCGCGAGTCGTAACAAGCCTGATTGTCAAAGAACGGCGGTTCAAACGAGTTGAACCACGCCGCTGGAGATTTTATGTCTCCAAACGGCAGCAAAACTTTTTTCAAGAATCAATTTGACATATCACCGTAGTGCTTTCGGAACGACCTCTGGAGAGAATACAGTATACAGAAGGTCAGAATACAGGTTCCTGCATTCCGTGTTCTGTATTCCATGTTCTGTATTCTGCATTCTGTATTCTACCCTGCTCTCCTGTTCAACCGGGCATCCTCTGAATGCACGAACTTCTCGTATAGGATTTTACCCGTGCTGGACAGGCTTTCTTCCAGCTTTTTCAGCCACAATCTGTATGGAGTCACACCCGCAGTGGGAAGCTCCGCCATACAGGTGGGCCCGCGGCCTTCGGCCCCAGAGCAGATTGACGCAGAATACAGAACACAGTAGACAGAATACAGGGGGGAACAAGGATGCACGAAGTGCAACAATTTCCATTCTGCATCCTGTATCCTTCATTCTGTATTCTACCCTGCTCTCCTGCTCTACTATTCAACTGGACATCCTCATATATACACGAACCCGCCGCACCATTAGCGACTATCTGCCATGCGCCTCATCGTATTCGCGCCGGGGGAGTCCAGAAAAGGAAAAATGGGCCTTCCCGGACGATTTCAGAACTCTGCTTGTCGTGCCTTCAGGGGAGCTTAAGGAGGCTTTCTGGGAGGTCAGGCAGGCGGTTTCCGCCTGACAGGAATCAGGGGGCGCTCTTCGCACGGGGATAAGGGATGGTCTGTGTTTGGCTATATTCGTCCTCGTACTGAAAAGCACTACTGCCAAGTGTAGAACTTGATTGTCGCAAGCCAAACGCGTACTATATCAACAGACAACTGAGCAGGCACCAGACACCACGTAGATAAGGCGGGAAGGGATAGGAATGAAGGAAAAAAGTCCACCTCACAACATTATTGGGCTAAACGGCAAACGGGTTTACTTGAGACAACTCAAGGAAGAGGACTCGCCACTAATCCGCAAATGGTTAAGCGACCCTGAAATCATGCGTTTAATCGGCAGTGTCAAACCGATGTCGCAGGCGGATGCAGAAGATTACATTAAGAGCATCCGCAACGACGTAAGCAGATTGTGGTTTATTATTGCTCTTAAGAAGAACAACCGTGCAATTGGCGAAGCCGGCCTCTTGAGAATATTCCCTCCCTGGCACACTGCGGATATGACTGTCATTGTAGGAGAAAAAGATACCTGGGGAAGAGGTTACGGAACTGAAGCCGGCCGTCTCTTGATGGAGTATGCATTCACTGACCTTAAGCTGCACAGACTAGCAATTGGTGTAGTCGGGTTCAACAGCCGGGCACTGCATTTCTGGGAAAATCTCGGCTTCAAAAGAGAAGGTATCCATCGAGATGGATACTTTTACGGTGGCGAGTTTCATGATTTCGTGATGATGAGTATTCTTGAAGAAGAATATCGAAAGGCTCAAGCAGTCTGAAATCCTCTGCAACCCCTTAAGTCTCACAAATCTTGAAGAGTTGAGCAGTTGAACAGTAGACTGCAGGCGAGCGCCGAAGGCAGTTCTTCTGCTCCACTGTGTCTACTGCTCACCTGCTCTATTTTTTCCCGCTTTGCGGGAAAAAATGGGCCTAGTTGGACTCGAACCAACCACCTCACGCTTATCAGGCGTGCGCTCTAACCAACTGAGCTATAGGCCCGTCTTGAGGGTCACTATGTTAGACGCGCCCGCCTGGAGAATCAAGCTGAAAATCCGAAATTCCAGCCTCGCGGCCAGACGCGCACCTCAGACAAATTGACTTCCTGCTAATCCTTTGGTATACTCGGCGTACAAAGAATAGGCGGCTTTGACGAACTCCCGGGTGAAAGCGTGAAGAGGAAGACAACTCTCGCAGTACTTGCAGCGCTGCTGTTCTTCCTGGTGGCGCAGGAGCGTGTCAGCGGGCATGATATCTCCATATTCGATGTCGGCACCCGCATAACCATCTGGGTCAGCCGAAAGAAGGTCCAGCTCGGTTTTCTCGTGGAACTCAAGAACTTCCCCGGCCAGGACCAGCGCAAGGACTGCGACCTCAACAAGGACATGAATATCGATGACAAGGAGCGCAAGTACTACATAGAGAAGTGCTGCAGGAAATTCATTGACAATCTGCACATCAGGATAAACGGCGAGGAAATGGCGAAGACCATGACGAAGGCGGAGGTCTTCGGCATGGTCGGCGATGTGGACCGCAGGCCGTTCTCGACCTACATGGAAGCCGAGATACCGCTTGATGAATCGCTGTACCGGGTCAGAATCGAGTATGTCAACGACAATTTCCGCAACGAGGA
>DAOVDS010000269.1 GCA_030669415.1 bacterium | reverse complement strand
CTTGAAAAACATGGTTGGGTTGTGCGATTTGACTGGCCAGCCTGGCTTGAAGAATCTGGATTTGACATCCATTCCAAAGAGGTACTGAAAGAAGCGAATCTGGAGACCATCAGGAAGGTCATTACCGCCCATGTCAGAGGTGACCGATTCTGTGAAGGACACCTGCTGACCATGCTCGAAGACGGCTATTTTACGGCGCTGTTGAAAAGAATAGAACAGATCACCGACTCTTGTATCTGAGCTAATCACGCAGTATTCAGATAGATTCATGGTTTCAAGAGGGAGTCGTCACGGTATGGAGAATATTGAGAAACTTAAGAAGGCTATAGCCGAAATCGGCAATAGATTGGTTGGTTGCAGGAAACACTGCGCTGGAGTTGCGCACGGTAAAAGCGATGACATAGTGCTGCCGCGCTATCTTGTGCTGGAGACAGAAGAGCGCACAAGGCAACGCGGATCAGTAATCGTCGGCATCAACCCCGGTCAGATTTGGCGGGATGAAACTGAATATTACAAGGAACACGGAACTAACTACGAGACAATGGTAGACTATTGGCGCATTAGGATAATGAACCTCAAGTACTACACCTGGCTGAAAAGAATACCCGACAACCTTGGTCTCAGGGGTCCAATCCTGTGGACCGAGCTTGTCAAATGTACGAGTAAGGTCAAGGGAACTCTACCGCCTCTGGAAACCTTCAGGATTTGCATCAGCAACTTCTTGAGCAAAGAACTTGAGTCAGTGCCAAGAAGCTGGCCCCTGATTGCCGCCGGCAAGTATGTATACCAAGCTCTTGCTTTCCGGTTTCCAAACCGCATTGTAATCGGCGTTCCTCACCCAACCGGTTCGTATGGACATTTTCAGAAGTTGTTTTCGAAGCTTAACAACAAGAAAATGCTGAAAGTATTCAAACCTGAGCTCAGAAAAATGTGGAGCAGCGGATGCGGAAAAGCCGCATGGCTGAACGCTAAGAGAAAACGCATTGAATAGCCGTCTCAGTGCCCGCTGTGTGGCTCGTAGGATGCGGCCTGGTGCATGAAGGCTTCTATGCGGGTTTCTTCGGCCGACTGGGCGGTGCCGTCGTAGGCCATCTTGAGGACCGGGATGTTGTTGAAATCCTTCTTGAAGCTCTCGAGCAGCGCGTTGACAATTGTCCCCGGCAGGCACTGGAACGGGGCAAGGTTGACAATACCCTGGTAGCCGGCGTGCACATACTCGATGCACTTGCCCATTGACAGGATTGCCTCGCCCCGGAGGGCCTCGAAGGTGTAGCGGGAGCCGAGCTTGACAACATCCCTGCTTTTGGGCTCGATGCAGAAGTTCTCGATATGGCCGCAAAAAGGTCTCTGCACGAGGTCGCGGTCACGCCGGGCGACCCACTGCGTGAGCTTCTCTACTATAATGCCCTTGTAGTTGCGGTCAATGCGAAGGTCTATCAGGCGCTCGTAGTCGATGTAGTTCATCCACTCCTCGAACGCGGGCAGCGTGGCCTGGCCGCCGTACTGCTCGATTTTGCGGGCGATGAAGTTGTTGGTGAACTCGTTCGAGCGCACGAATATCTCGCCCACGATTCCAATTTTCGGCCTCTTGACCGAAGTATCCACTTCGAGGCTGTTGAACGATTCGATGACCCTGTGCGGGAAACTCTCGACTGCGCGCACATCCTTTTTTTCAAGAAGCGCGACCAGCTCATCCAGGAGCCTGGCGAAGAGCTTGTCGGCGGAGCCTTTCTCGACCTCGTAAGGGCGCTTTTCAAGCAGCATCTTCTTCATCATGTCAACGACGACAATGCCTTTCCAGGCGAGGCGGCGAAAGCCCGCGCCCAGGCGCTCGAGCTCCTCGTTCCAGCCGGCCGTCTGGTCAAGCGCGACCATCTGCACGTTTTCGTACCCGAGGTCGTCAAGCACCATACGCTGGAAGCGGTTGTACTGTCCGAAGCGGCAGGGCCCGCGCGCGTCAGGCATGAAGAAGGCTGCACGGTCCGGCTCGAAGCCGTCCGAGAAGACCTTCTTGAGAATATCGCCTGTGGTGATAATGCAGGGATAGCACTCCTTGCCGGAGGTGTGTCTGCGGCCGAACTCGACGGAGCGGGAGTCCGCCATGGGCAGCGCTTCGGCGGAGATTCCGTATCCGCGCAGTCCCGCGGCCAGCGCGTGGCCGTGCTCATCCATGTGGGGGACGTAGAGCGTGCGGTTGTCTTCGTTGAGGTTGAAGTATGCCTTGGTGGCACGGACTTTCTTCACCTCTTTCTTGCGCACGTTCCGGAGCGAATCGAGGTATGCCTCGCAGCGGGTGATTGCGCCGACATCGGCGGAGTGCTCGTCAACCTCGATTGTAAGATACGGCTTGCCCTTGAGTTCCTTGGCGAAGAACTTGGAGATGAAGGAATCGGGCCCGCAGCCGAAATTCGAGATGTAGATTGGGTGGAGCCGGTCGTCGCGTGCGATGATTCGGGCGGCGGCGAGGATTTTCTGGCCGTATTTCCAGTACATGTGCGGGAAGTCCTCCGCCAGCGAAGTCTCTCTGGAGAGCGGGAGGAAATCGAGCGGGATTGCGAGAACGCCGAGGTCGCGCAGCTTCTCGGGTATGTTCAGGTTAAGCGCGGCATCGCAGCCGTTGTAGGGGCGCGAGACAATCACCATGACCTTTGCATCAGCAGGCAGGCTGGCGAGGACTTCACGGCCTTTCTCTTCGATTGTGTGGTAGAACTGCTGCTGGGCCTCGTGCGCGACCTTGAGAGCGCGCCTGACATCTTTCCTGGAGAAGCCGTGCGTGCGCATGTCGCGGGCGAGTTCCTTCTCCATCTGCTTCATGCCCCACTCAAGGTGCAGGAAAGGCTCAAGCACCTCGACATTGTGTTTCGAGAAGTCTATTGCGCACCTCATAAGGCTGGGTATGGCCTGGACGTAAGGACAGTTATAGGAGCGCTCCATGCCGTCTGCGAGTGGAGGCATGTTGATTATCGAGGGGATGAAGACCACATCAATGTCCTTGCTGAGCGCGTTTACGACGTGGCCGTGGGCGACCTTTATGGGGAAGCAGTGCTCGGCAAGAACGAGGTCAAGTCCC
Source organism: bacterium (assembly GCA_030669415.1). GTDB lineage: Bacteria > Planctomycetota > SKW154 > SKW154 > DAOVDS01 > DAOVDS01. The sequence continues at coordinate 2,893 of DAOVDS010000269.1, read as the reverse complement.
TTGTTGATTATCTTGCGGTTGGTGTTGTCTGAAGTTACAACCTCAAAGCCCAGCTCGGTGAAGAAGGCTTTGAAAAACGGAAAGAGCTCGAAATACATGCCGATTTGCGGGATGCCGATTCTCCTGCCGATTGGCTTGTCCGGCTTGTCTTTGGCGTATGTGTTGCGCAGGATTCTCTCGCGCTCACGGAAGAGGCGCGGCAGGTCTTTGCCACGCTTCGAGGATTGTCTTCGCTCCTCGTCGTACTTGCCGCAGCGCGAGCCGTAGTGGAACGGCAGCTCGCCTTCGATTGAGACGCGCTTGACCTCGCAGTTGTTGGGGCAGTCGGTGCACTCGAAGGTCTCGACAGTGTAGTTGACTTTTGTGAGGTCGAAGCCGCGAAAGGTGGTGGGCCCGTTGGGGAGCGCCTCGTGGGCGATTATGGCGCAGCCGATTGCGCCGAGGACATCGTGGTGCGGCGGGACAGTAATTTTCTTTCCCGTGACTGCTTCGAATGCGGCCTTGACACCGCGGTTGTAGGCTGTGCCGCCCTGGAAGAAGATGTGCTCGCCAACCCTGCGGTCTTCCACGACGCGGTTGAGGTAGTTGTAGACGATGGAGTAGCAGAGGCCGGAGACGAGCGCATCCTTGGGCACGCCCTGCTGCTGCATGTGCTTGAGGGAAGTTTCCATGAAGACGGTGCAGCGCTCGCCGAGGTGTGCGGGCTCTTCGGCGCTCAGTGCGATTTCGGCGAACTCTTCCTTTATGGCTATATCGAGCTTCTCGGCCTGCTCTTCGAGGAACGAGCCGGTGCCTGCCGCGCAGACCTTGTTCATCGTGAAGTCAACGATAGCGCCGTTTTCAAGCGAGATGTACTTCGAGTCCTGTCCGCCAATCTCGAAGATGGTGTCCACCCGCTTGTCAACGGCGGCGGCTCCTGTGGCGTGTGCGGTTATCTCGTTCTTGACGAGGTCGGCACCTGCGAAATCGCCGGTGAGGTAGCGCCCGGAGCCGGTGGTGCAGGCGCCCAGGACACGGACCTTATCGGCGATTTCCCGGCCCACTTCATACAGGCCGCGGGTCATCGCCTCGATGGGCCGCCCGGCAGTCATGAGGTATCGCCTTGCAAGTACGTTGCGGTCACGGTCAATAACCACCACGTTGGTGGAGATGGAGCCGACATCGATTCCGACCCACGCGTCGATTTTCTCGCCATCCTGCGGCGGGGCGAAGCCGACCTCGATTTCGTAGTCGCCGCCGGTCAGCCTGGGGAGCGTTTCGGCCTCGAACTGGCGATCCCTGAGATAGTCGTCGATGGCCGAGACATCGTTGAACTCGACCTTCCTGCTTTCCTCAATGAGCGTAACGAGCGCGCCGATTGCGCCCATGGCGGCGAAGTGCTCCGGGATGATTATTTCAGCCTGCAGGATGTCCTTGAACGCCCTGACAATACCCGCGTTTGCGGCGACGCCGCCCTGGAAGCAGATGGGCTCTACAAAGTCGCCGCGTTTCGCAATGGCGGATGTGTAGTTTCTCACCAGCGCATGACAGAGGCCCGCGACGATGTCGTGGACCGGGGTTGCCTCCTGCTGGAGGTGAATCATGTCCGTCTTGGCGAAGACTGAGCAGCGCCCGGCGATGCGGGGAGGCTTCTCGCTCTTGAGGGCAAGCTCGCCGAATTCTTTTTCGATTTTGACGCCCAAGCGAGAGGCCTGCTGGTCGAGGAACGAGCCGGTTCCCGCGGCGCAGAGCGTGTTCATGCGGAAGTCAACCACGCGGGTGCGTCCGGTTTCGGCATCAGTTTCGATACGGATAAGCTTGGAGTCCTCGCCGCCTATCTCGATTACGGTCCTGACCTCCGGATAGAACTTACCTGAGGCGAGGGCCTGGGCCACTATCTCGTTGACGAACGGGATGTTGAGAATGCGGGAAAGCAGCTTTCCGCCGATTCCGGTTACAGCCATGCCTGAGATTTTTTCTGAAGGATAGCGGCTGAATATGTCTGCAAGCGCAGTGCGTGTGGTCTCAAGCTGCTGGCCGTGGGTGCGGATGTAGTGCTCTTCGAGCACCCTGAAGTCCTTATCGAGCACAACCGCGTTAAGGCTAACAGAACCGAGGTCAAGGCCTATGTACATCGGAACCCTCGACACTGACAATTCAACAACGATACGAATCAGTTATCCATGAATCTGAGGCGCCTCGGCGTCTTCCTTGCGAGCGGGTCGCGCAGGTAGGCCTCGACGCATTCGCGGCACAGGTCGAACTTGAAGCTGCGAAAAAGCCCATCCTCGTTCTGAGGAACAAGCTCGAATTCATCAAAAGGAAGCTGCCCGGGCAAATCAGCTTCGAGGTCCGAATCGTCCTCGCCCGGCAACATCTGCTCAATATCTATGAGCACGCGGAAGCGGTTATCGGCCTCTGTGTCAATGGATTTTCGGCACATATCGCACGTGTAGTGAATCATGCAGAGAACCTCCCGTGATATGGTAACTTGACCCGGTCCTGACCCCACCGGTAGAGCCAAGCCTTCCAATTTAGTGAGGGCACCGGGGTAATGCAACATTTTTTTCTTGATTATGTCGAATTCGACGCTACTATCTCCGCAAGTCAAAGGGTTCTTCCACTGCGCGGGAGAGAGCAAATGCGACGGACCGGATATACATTGCGTGAGGTTCCTGCCGGCAGGAGAGACTGCCACTGGGGAGAGTATATCCGTATGGTCATGCGCGGGCCGGGGAGCTGAGGTTCTCCGGGGGGCGCTGTCTGTGGGTTCTGCCCGTGTAACGCACACGCCTTCTTTTCTACTTCAGCGAATAATGCTCCCCGGTTTTCGGCATGATTCAAACCCGGGTGAAAGAAGCCCCGGGTCTATGACCCGGGGTTGACTCGAACCCCGCCGCAAAGCTGCGGGGCT
>DAOVDS010000014.1 GCA_030669415.1 bacterium | reverse complement strand
GGTCCACGAGTAAACGGTCCGGATTAGGTACTTGTCGAAAGGGTCGAGCTTTTCAGCGAATTTGGCGGAGAGTTTTTCATTCCCTGCCCTGGCCCAGAGGGCGGCGCGGAATGTGTCGTTGAGGCAGGTGCCGAACTCGGTAGTGAATTCCTTCTTCGCTTTGAGCCACTTATGGGTCTCGCCGAGGAATACGAGCAGCCTTGCGTGTTTTGAAAGCGCGCCGGCCGCCTGCTTTGCGGTCATTTTCCGAAGACCTTTGAGTTCGTTTTTAACGAGAAGTTCGAGAGTCCGCCAGGTATGCAGTCTGGCACGCATGGTGGTTGCTTCGTTAAAGCGCTGGTACCAGCGGGTCTGTCGTTCTCGCAGGTCTTCATCAAGCTGGCCGTGCAGGAGGTTGAGGATGTCGCCCTCGAGCTGCTGCAGTGTGATTATGAGCCGGGCTTCGCGGTATCGCATGTACTCGCCGACGGCTTGCACATCGCCGAAGCGGAAGAGTTCGCCGAGTTTTTTTAGCGCATCCTTACGCTCGGACTCAACTGAGGAGTCGAGTTTTCCAATGAGTTTTTTCGCCTCGGCGGAAGCGCCGGCGAGGAGGTTGTGTTCATCTGTGGGTTCGTCGAGAGGTTTTTTCCTTGTTTTTTTGACAACGACCCTGGGCGTTTTGGGTTTCGAATCTTTTTTGAGCCACTTGCCGTCTTTTTTCACATAGCCGAGCTCGGCGCGGGCGGCGGGGTGGTTGGGGTCGATTATGATGGTTTTTTCATACTCATCGGCGGCGAGTTCCGGCTCGTTAATAAGCTTGAGCCACTGCCCGAGTTTGAAATGGGGTTCGGCCTTGCCCTGCGGGAGCTTGTCGAGCTTGTCGTAGTAGAGGGCAGCGACCGATTCGCACTCTTCGATTTTCTCGATATCGTCGCGGGAGATGGTTGTCTGGCCGTGTTTTGTCTGGACAGTTATCGCGGAGTCGTCGCTTTCGATTATCTTTCCCTTAATGACGCCGCCGGTGTTGAGGTAGATTATGTCGGCATGCGCCACACCGAGCGTAATGCAGAGTACAAGAGCAACTATGACAGGCTTCTTTCCCACAACTACCTCGCTGGTCTACCCTAATGAAGTATAGCATCCGGACTGACATGCTGCAAGGAAGAGGCGAATCTGGGGACACGTAACGAGTACATGTCCCCAGCTTCTTTAACTCATGGAACGTCAAGCTCGATTTTACCGGCATAGACGGCGTTACGGTCGTTGCGCCTGAGCGCTTCTTCCAGGGCAACGCCAGCGGAGCGTGTGATTGTGCCGGAGAATTTCTGCTTGCCGTTCACTTGCACTTTTAGCGGCTTGTCCATATCAAGCATCTTATCTGAAACGAAGATGGTTATCCTGGTGGCTTTTTCGATTTTCAGCTTGATGGTGGAGCCCTTGACTTCGCCGGTCACCTTGGCCCTCGGTGAGATGCCGCCGAGGCGCAACCAGTACGCGGTATCGAGTTCCTGGTGGTCGGACATGAAGACGACCTTCTTCGAGTAAATGTCTCTTCTGAGTTTGCCGAACCACTCGAAGATGTTGCCCCAGTACTCAATATGGGCAACATGTCCACCCGAGTCGAACTGTTTATGGACGAAATTCTTGTATCCCAGTTCCCTGTATCTTGCCTCCACCCGTTTGGCTGTCGAGGCGGAGCAGATGCGGTCATCAGCGGAGTGTACGAGGTGAACCGGCAGGTTGGCAAGACTTGCAACCATGTCCAGGTCGAGGCTCTGCCCGCTTTCGGCGACCGGGGCGCCCGCGGCAGGTGCGAGCGCCGCGAACAGCGAGGGTTGCTTCATCCCGAGGTTCCAGGCTGAGTGGGCCCCGTTGGAGAAGCCGCCGATAATCACGCGGTCCGTATCTACGCTGTAGGCATTCTTCATCTCTTCGAGAAGTGTGAAGATGTCTTTGCCCTGAGGCCAAAGCCACCATCGCGCAGGCTGCCACGTGGGCGCGACGACGATGTATCCTGCCCGCACCTTTTGTCCCCAGTTGGTCTTGGTGTTGGCCCAGGCACCGCGGAGGTTTTGGCCGTTACCTCCGGCGCCGTGCAGCGTGATAATGAGGGGGTAGGACTTCTTCGGGTTGTATCCCGGCGGCAGGTGGACGAAGGTCTGCATCCCCGCCGCCTGAACGGTGAAATCCTCCTGGCTCTGGGGCTTGTAGGTTTTCCACTCGGCAATCTTCGCGGCTACCTTCTCGAAGTCCTTCTTGGACAGGCTGTTAAAAGACTCAAGTTTCTCTTTGGCGGCGTCAGAAAGATTGCCGTTTTTCAGGGCTTCGGCAATCAGCTTCAGAAGGCCGGACATTCGCGCCGAGGAGAGACTGGCAGCCTTCGAACGGGGCTCGTTCTTCCTTCTGGGCTCTGCGGCAGAAACCCACTTTCCTTCAATCTTCCTGTAGCCGAGCTCCTTGCGTGCGCCCTCGTGGTCCGGGCCAGCGGCAATTGCCTTCTGGAACTCCTCTTTGGCCTGCCGGGGAAGGCTGTTCTTCTTGCACCACATGCCGAGCTCGTAGTGGCCCTGCGCGTCAGCCTTGTCCAGCGTCCCGGCTTTCTCCTCGTAGATTTCCTCAGGCAGTTTTCCTTTTTCGATGCGCTCGATGTCCAGCCTGTCAAGTGTGATTTCGCCGCCGTAGCGAGCCTTGATTGTGACAGTATCTGCATCTTCACGTACTATCTTGCCGGTGATTTTCCGTCCGTCGACAGTGTGAATAACGTCACTCTGCGCAACCGCGCACACAAGGAGAATCAACGTGCATACGACTGCAAGACGCCTCATTGTTGTCACCTATGCAGCAGACTGCTGATTGGGAGCCAGTATTCTTTTATCGCCCGAGGCTCTCTGATGTTGGATGTTTTGGTCAACTGTTAGCTTTCTCGGCTGAGTAGATGGCGAAGGCCCAGGGCGGCACGCTCATAACCCGTGTCTGCGCGACCTCGGTGAACTCTTCAGGGAAGATAGCGCCGAGCCCCCCGTACTGGTCGGCCTCGGAGTCGAAGATGCAGCGCCAGCGCCCCTCGGGCAGCTCCTCGGCAAGCACAATCTCCGAGCTGCCGATGTTGAAAATCACAAGCAGCTCACCCTGCGGGCGGTGGTAGAATATCAGGAGGCAGTTGAGGTTCTCGAAGAAGCGCAGCTCGACGCTGGAAGGCTCGCAATCCGAGATAGACAGGCTCTTTCGCAACTCGAGTAACTTCCTGTAGAGCCTCTCGATTTGAATGTGACCGTCTTTTCCCGGTGCTGAGGAATCGAGTTTGCAGCGCGCGAATGTCTCCTGCGCCTGCGGGTTGTGCGCCTGTCCAGTCAGCCCGAAGGTCTGCGCCCTGGCGATTGCAGCCTCACGTTCTTCACGGACAACCTCTTCATCAGTGAAGTCGGCGAAGTAGAGAAAAGGTCTCTTCTCCCCGTACTCGTTGCCCTGGAACAGCAGGGGTATCTGCGGGCAGAGCAGGAGAAGCCCGGCAACCATCTTTTCCTGTCCGGGCTGAAAGAGCTTGTTGAGCCTTTCGCCGCGCGGGCGCCGGCCTATGTCAACGGCGCTCTCGCTTGTGGCAATGAAACGCCAGGGCGGTGTGGCAGCGCTGTCCGAACCGTGGCAGCGCTCTCTCACCTCGGAGTACTGCCCGCGATAGACAAAGCCGCGCACCGCCTGCACGACCTGCGCGCCCTTGCCGAAGTCGCGGTAGACCCCTTTGGTGCGGCCGGTGGCGAACGCGAAGAGGGAGCGGTGGAAATCCAGGTTCATCTGCGCGTCGAACCCCATGCCGCCCTGGTCGCGGGCGGTTGTGATGCGCACATCGTTGAGGTCGCTCTGGGCAAAGACATGCACACGGCGTTTGCGGGCGGCCGCGTAGGTGTGGATGGCCGCCGCAACCTGCCCGAGGATGTGGTCCGCACTGAAGTCGAAGATACTCTCGATGCCGCTTATGCGGATGGCGTCGAAGTGATAGTCGTTGACCCAGTAAAGGGCGTTTTCGACGAAGAACCGTCTCACCTCGTTGCTTCCCGGGCCGTCGAAGTTGAGCGCCTTGCCGCGCTCCACGAAATACTTCTCCGTGTAGTAAGGCCCGAAGTCCTCGAGGCAGTTGCCTTCAACGCCGTGTCGCGGGTAGGCCAGGTCCGCTATGACAGCGAGACCGGCGTTGTGCGCCTCTTCCACAAGCGTCTTCAGACTGAGCGGCCCCCCGTAGACATGGTGGGGTGCGTAAGGACAGACGCAGTCGTAGCCCCAGCCCCGGGAACCGGGAAACTCGGCAACCGGCATGAGCTCGATTGCGCTGAAGCCCAGGTCTCTTATCCGCGGCAGTTTCTCTATTGCCGCTCTGAAGGTTCCGCCGGGACTGAGGGAGCCAATGTGTATCTGGTAGATTACGTAGTCCTTCAGCTCGATACCGCGCCAGTTATCATCCTTCCAGATGAACGCGGCTGTGTCAAACACCTCCGAAGGTCCGTGGACGCCTTCCGGCTGAAAGCGTGAGGCGGGGTCGGGCCTTTCGAGCTTGTCGTCAAGCACCAGCATGTAGCGGTGCTTGGGCATCATACCGTAGAGCATGTTCTCGAAGTAACCGCGCTCTCCCGGCAGGAGCGCGAACACCTCTCCGGTGGCAACATCCTTGACAGCGACGCTCTTGCATTTGGGCGCCCAGATGGTGAACTCGACGCCGGAAAGCGCGAACACCGCGCCGAGAGTCGCGGGAGATTCCGTGTCTGCCCTCAAACTTCCCCTCCGTATTCCTGCCCTCTGACGGACAAGTCGAAAAAGCATACCTGAGATGCCGGCGCAAATCAAACATTCTTTGCGGCGGGAATCCAGGCAGTTGGTCAGGGCTGGTACTCATACGCGCCGATATCCACTGTCGCAGCGCCATCGTCATCGCCATCGGTAATCCGGGGATTGTCATCGAGGTCGACCGCAACCCTCTCAGGGACATAGTCATTGCTGCCCTTGTCAATACACGGAGAGGTGCGCTGAAGGCGATAATTGCCGGCAGCAGCGTCGAGGAATTTCGGGTCTTCGTGAATGCAGCTTGTCTCGTGCGTGGCGCCGCCGCCGCCGAAACGATTCGGGTCCTGCCTGCGGCCCGGGAAATCGCAGAACTTCAGAACAACGGCCGAGCTGGCGTCATCGGCACACAGTTGGTTGCCCTTCTGGGCGGCCCTGTTGGCCCACAGGATTGAGTTGCTGACTACGGGGCTGGACTTGTAGCAGCGGACGGCGCCGCCCCAGCTTGCCGTGTTGTTGGTCAGAGTGCAGTTGGTAATCATTGGGCTGCAGTTGTCGAAGCAGCAGACACCTCCGCCGAAGGTGGCAAGGTTGTTCGCCAGGATGCAGTTGGCGATGGTGGGGCTGGAATGGTAGCAGTCGACCCCCCCGCCGCTTGCGCCAGCCGAGTTGCTTACTATGGTGCAGTTGACTACCGAAGGGTTCGAGGCACGGCAGTAGAGTCCTCCGCCCCATTCTGCGGAGTTATTGGCCAGTGTGCAGTTGGTTATGGAGGGATTAGAGTTGTGGTGGCAGCATATTCCGCCGCCTCTACCGCCATCAGAGTAGTATTCTGTGCGACAGTTCTTTACCGTGCAGTTGCGTATGACTGGCGAGGATGAGCCTTCACACAAGATACCACCACCGTTTTGCTCAATAACCTTGCCGTTCTGGATAGTAAAGTGCTCCACTACTGTGCTGCGGTCTTCGCCAGAGTGGAAGTGAAAGGCCCGGCCAGAGTTCTGACAGTCAATAATGCACCTGACAGGACCGTTCTGAGACCGCAGCGTTACAGCCTTGCCCCTGAAATCGATGCCCCTGTTGCCTTCGCCTGTGTATATCCCATCTGCAACAATCACAAAGTCTCCGTCCGAGGCGTGGTCAATTCCCGCCTGGATTGTCGGGTAATCGGCAGGAACGTGCAGCGTCGCCCGGGACCGCTTGGGAGTCTTCCCGTCAGTAGCGGCAGAGAGGCTCTTGTAGAACGCGGCGGCCGAGGCGGGCCGGTCAAGGGCATCTTTGGCGAGTGCAGCCATGATTGCGGCATCGACCGGCTCGGGAACACCCCGGATTGGCGGCGGTTCCTTGAATCGTATCTGGGCGAGGATGTCGCCCTTGAAAAAGGGCGGATGCCCCACGAGGAGCTCGTAGGTGACCGCGCCGAGGGAATAGATATCGGAACGCACGGTGAGATGTCCGCCCATGAGGTTCTCAGGCGCCATGTAGGCGGGAGTGCCCATGACGGCCCCCTGAGAAAGCTTGCTCATGGATTCGCGCATCTGCCGGGCGATGCCGAAATCGGCTATTTTCACTTCGCCCCTCGCTGTGACCATTATGTTGGCCGGCTTGAGGTCGCGGTGCAGCACGCGGTTTGCGTGGGCGTAGTCCACGCCTTCGCAGACAGCCTTGATAATGGGGATTATCCTCTCGAGTGGCAGCTTCCCTTTTTCGCGCAGCACGTCCAGCAGGTTGGGGCCGTCCACGTACTCCATGACGAGGAACTTGTGGAGCCCGGAAGTGTCAAGGGTGTGCAGCCGCATGATATTGGGGTGGGAGAGAGACATGGAGAGCCTGGCCTCGGTGCGCAACTGCTCAAGCGCGCGGCGGTCGTTCGCCAGTTCCATGGGAAGGAACTTGACGGCGACTTTCATGTCAAGCTCCTCATCGCGGGCAAGGCAGACGACTCCCATACCGCCGCGTGCAAGCTCCTTGACAATCCTGTACCTGCCGGAAAGCAGTCTGCCCTCCGCGGCAGACGCACCCACAGGCCCCACGTCGAGCGTATCATAGGGTGCGCCGGCCGGCGTCTGAAGCATGCTCCCGCAGTGCTTACATTTTATGGCCCTTTTGCTGATCTCCTCGTCGCAGTACGGGCACCTCTTGGTTTCCTCAGACACAGGCGACTCCGCGAAGGAATGCACTCATCTTCCCGGGGTGCATTATAAGGCATCGAGGGCACGCGTGCAAGCGCTGCTTAACGAATACGAACCAAGGCTGTGCGCTGGTGAGAGCTTACGAGTGGTCTATTTGCGCTGCTCCGGATGCCGGATTGATGAGCAGCCGAACACATTGTATCCTTCGAGCTTCAGGCCCAGGCGCGGAGGAGTTCCCTCCGGTCCTTCGGCGCGCTTGATGGGACCCGGCAGGCAAAACGGGCACTCGCCTTTACCCCAGCAGTCGTAGCACTGCTCCTCGCCTTCAACGTACCAGTCCGGATAGTAGCCGGAGCCCTTGCAGACTGGACAGGCTTTCTGTCCGCCGCAGTGCCAGCAGATAACCTGCTTGTCCATCCAGCGGAAATGGTTGCCGCAGCGCTGGCAGTATCCGGTATAGGGCTCGACGATTCTGAAGCAATACGGGCAGTGAGGGATGCCATCTACGGAGAAGTGCACAGACCTTTCATCAACCTCGAACTTCATATTGTACATGAGAATGGGGATGCAGATGATTACGGCGAAAACGACGATTATGATTATTATGGTCGCCTTCGTGCTGTGTTCTATCATGTCTTCCCCCGTTTTGTCTTTGACTGCCTCAAGAGCAGTCAGTATTATAGCGAGCAGATGTGAAAATGTCAACTACAAATAGGCCTGGAGCCCAAAAAACAAGACAACAGGCGCAACTCGGATTCTGACGCGAACTTGGACGAGAGAGAAGAAAAACTGGTATCGCTGGTTCTCGAAGGTGACACTGCCGCCTTCGGTGAGCTTGTCGATGCGTACTGGGAAAAAATCACCGCGCTGGTCTACCAGAAGCTCGGCAGGTTCCCGGAAGTCGAGGATATTGTCCAAGAGACCTTCATCAAGGCATACCACCACATGCCGCAGCTTCGCAAACCCGGTAATTTCGCCGCCTGGCTCTATCAAATCGCCTCGAAGCTCTGCATAGACCACCTGCGCAGCCGGAAGAAGAAGAAAGGTCTCTCGCTCGATGCGATGCAGGAGAGAGATTACCAGTTTGAGAAACCGGAGCCCGAGTTTTCGCCCTCGGACCTGTTCGAGGAGATAATGCAGTCGGTAGGTTCGCTGCCTGAGATATACAGGGTTGTTGTGACGCTGCGCTTCCTGGAGGGGATGTCCTCCAAGGAGATAGCCCAACACCTGGGCCAGCCCCAGGGGACTATCAGGAACCGCCTGTTTCGCGCAAACGAGATACTGAGGCGGCGGCTCTCGAAGACTATCAGGGACTACTTCATCCCGGCTGCAAACGAGACCGAGACGGATAAGGAAGGCGGGAATCCGAAATCTGACAACGATTTAGGAGTGTGAGCCCCTTGGACTGTAACCGTGTTCAGAAACTGATAAGCCTTTACCTGGCAGGTGACCTGTCCGGGGAGGACCTTGAGGCCCTCATGGCACACCTTGCCTCCTGCCCGAAGTGCCGAGCAGCCTTCGAGGAGGCGAAGCGCTACGAGGCCGCTCTCAAGGGAGTGTTCAAGGAGACAGTCTCGAAGTCGCGCTCGCCCAAGAGCCGTGTGCTTCGCAGAATCAAGGACGAAGGCCCGCGCAGGCGCCCCGGCAAGTCGCTGACCAACTGGTTTATCTTTATCCTTTTCATGGCTGCCCTGTGTTTCCTCATAATCGTCGCCTACGTCAGCTACGAGAAGTTCAAGCTGGAGAACATCGAGAAGTCGCTGGCCGCAAGGCAGCAGCTTATCCCGGTCCTGCGGGCACTCAGGGAATACCACGGGGACTGCGGGGCTTACCCGGTAGGAGGCAACATCGACATGGTAAGAGCCCTGCAGTCCAAGAGTGAAGGGCAGCAGCCATACTACACGTTCCGCCTCGAGGACTTGTCTGAAGGTCGGTTTATCGACCCGTGGCGCCAACCGTACATCTACAGGTCAACCGGTGAGGCCGCCCTGCTCTATTCGACAGGGCCCAATCGGCGCGACGACAGCGGGCTCCCCGATGACATAAGACCGTGAAAAGGCTTGAGACTTGAGGCCTGAGGGGCGCCATTTGCAGCGCTTCCCTCAAGTCTCAGGCCTCACGCCTCATGTCTACCTGTCGTACTCGTAGTATCCGCCGCGGTCATACTGGCGCCTGAGCGCTTCTTCCCGGTCCATGTCCTCACCTATCTCATGGCCGATGAAGCCGCCAATCAAGGCGCCCACAAGCGCGGCGCGGTCCCTGTTCTTGTAGCCCGCGTTGTAGCCGATTACTCCACCGGCCAGCGCACCCCACGCAGTCCCTTGCTCGGCATAGGTCCTGCATCCCGCAAGAGGCACAAGAAGCGCCAGGGTTAGAATTGCGAGCATCAAGATTCTCATTGCAGCCTCCTGTCTTTTCAAATGCCTGTTACACTCTACCTTCTATAACGCATTTTGTCAACCCGTTGTTCAAAGCTATATGTTCAAAGCTATATGAACCGGGAGGGGTCAAGAGACCTATTGCTTGCCCTTCTTCGCCTGGCTGATGAGCTGCCTTACTTTTTTCGCCTCACCTGAGCGGGGATGATGCTTGAGGAAAGCTTCCAGCACCTCCACACACTCATCATAGCGCTTCAGATTGTAGAACAGCACGCCCAGTCTCAGAAGGGTATTGTAGTCTTCCGGCTTTTCTTGGAGCGCTTCACGGTAGAGGCGAATTGCCTGTTCGGTCTTTTTCTTCTTCTCGTATGCAAAGGCAAGATTGTAGAGCACCGACGCATTCCTGCAACCGAGACTGACAGCTTTCTCGAAGTGCTCTATGGCTTTGACGTACTTCTTGCGCTTGATGCAGATGGTGCCGAGGTGCGCGTATATCAGCCCGCTATCAGGGTCGATTCTGAGCATTCTGTTCAGGCTCTCTTCAGCCTCGGCGTACTTCCTGAGGTTGACACGGCAATTGACAAGCATTCCTATCAGACTGACATCAGACGGGTCTCGATTCACAAGAACGCCAAGATGCTCCGCAGACAACCGATACTCTTTCATGCGATAGTAGCTCACGGCGAGCGCAGTTCTTGCATCTATGAAGCCCGGCCAGACAGCCACTGCCCCCTCAAACAGGTTGATTATGTCATCGAGCACCTTGCGCGCAGCATCTTTCTCAGTCATACCTGACTGGCGCAGACGCGCGACCTCGGCTTTCCAGTTGCTCGACATGCGCTGCCCGCGCGTGAAAGTGACTCGCGCCTCAAGAACTTTCTCTTCGCTGACGACGTTGAGCAAGTCCCACAGCTTCCTCAGCCGCTCAATCAACTTGACTTCATCGGCGGCCCCAAGCGCCTTCTCCACTTCCGGAAGGGCCTTTCTTCCGATTTTCTTCAACTCGTCGGTCGCCTTTGTGCTTACGGCCGGATTGGGGTCTTTTGCCTGTTCAATCAGCCCCTCGATCTTCTCCTTGAGCGCGGCAGGAATGTAGCCGATTTTGCCCATTATCCCCTCTGCACGCCAGCGCACTTCAGCATCCTTGCTTTCCAGCGCCCTTTCAAGATAAGGGCCCGCTTCCTCTCCTATCTCCACCAGCTCCCTGGCAGCCTTCTCTCTCGTGCGCCAGGAGGGGTCACCAAGCTGCCGTATGAGCGCGGGTATCTTTTCGTTGCCGACCTCCACCTTCTCGATTTCTGTCAGGGGGAGCTTCTGCGTGCCGTACTTCATCTTCAAATGCAAGTGCTTTTCATCTGTCTTGACCACTGTGCCTTCGAGCTTGCGCCCGTCCTTCATATAGACGGTATCGGCAAAAGCAGCGGTGCCAATCACGACTGCAAGCGCAAACGCTACCGTCAGCAAACGCAACATTTCATCCTCCCTGACTGAGCCACTTGCAGTGAGGTCATCCTGAATACTCTAATCTCCCCCTATTAGCGCAAGTTGCATGCCAATAGTGCGTCGGACCATAACTGCTATTCCCGCCTGACGTTATGCAGGCCCGCCCCATCACTTGTTACAGGAATAGTAAAATCAACTTTACACCTGCCCCAAGCCGCCCTCATGGTGAACTGCATGTTGCAGGACAGCGATGCGGCTGCATTTTATGAAGAAAGGCTGTGAAATATCTTCTATCTTGATGCGTCTAAGAGGTAGCAAGAGATTCGAGCGAGAACTCAAGCGGGATTATTATGCGCCGACTGTCCGTTTCATTTTGGATACTGCTTCTTTGCGTGACATTCCTCGTTTCTGGCACACCCGTCCTCGGTGACACAGTCTATCTCAAGAGCGGCCGCAAGGTGGTCGGGCGTATTGTCTCAGAGAGCAAGACTGAAGTCGTGGTTGAGCGCGGCTCCATTCGCGGTGCTATTCAAAGAAAGGACATCGAGAGTATCGAGTACGATTCGGACAAGCGAGGGAGTGAAGAAGGCAGGAAAAACACAAAGAAACTGATAGAAGAAGGCGAGGAGCTTTACAGGGCCGGGCGTTACGGGGAGGCTGCGCGAGTGTTCGAGCGCCTCAAGAGCGCCGGGGAGTCATCTGCCCGGGTTGAGCGCATGGCGAAGCTTTGCGGCGCGCTGTCGAGGGCGTCGAACGCGCTCAGGAACAAGATGCTCAAAGAGGCCAGGGATGCGGCCAACGAGGCGCTTGCCGCAGACAAGGAGAACGCGCCCGCCAAAAAGGTGCTTGAGGAGGTTGCCCGCTACGACAAGCAGCTTGCCGAGTCCGGCAGTCTCCCGGGGAAGTTCCTCCTCAGAAGGACGAAACACTTCCTCATATACCACCACGAGCCTTACCTTGCGAGTGAAGTCGCGGCCAGTGCCCGGAAGGATATTGCTTATCTTCTGAAGGCGCTCCTCTACGACGGATGCCACAGGCCGGCGCTGAAAGACAAGTTCAAGATAACCATCTACCGCGACGCCGACGAGTACAAGGAGGCGACGGGAAGCCTGGGACAACTGTTCCACTCAATGACGACATCCAAGACCGAAATAGCAACATATCAGAAGGTGGCGCTCAAGAACCTGAGGCACGAGATTACGCACCTGCTAATTCACATAATCCTGCCCTCGATGCCTGTCTGGGTACACGAGGGGCTTGCCACCGGCGGATACGAGCGTGCCAGGTCAAGTACTTACTCGTCGGCGAATGCGTACCTGAGCGCAGGCAAGTTCCTTCCGTTTGACGACTTCCTCAAGATTCGCACCCCGGACAAGATGTCGATGTCGATTGGCGCTTTCTACATGCAGTCCCGGATGGCGGTGGAGTTCCTCATATTCGGCAAAAAGGGAATGGAGAAGTTCCACAGGTTCGCAAAGCGTTCCAGGGAAATTATGGTCCGGGACGTGAACGCATGGGCCAAGACCCAGAAAAAGAAAAAGGTCACTGTCAGAAACATAGACTGGATAGAAAAACCCATGCGGGAGATGCTCGCGGAAATATACGGATATGCCGACCTGAAGGATTTCGATGCCGACCTGAAGGCCTACATCAAGCACAGGGAGAAGGAAGCGGGGTATCAGGAGCGCCAGCAGGTACGCAAGCTCGACGCGGACTGGAAGTGTACGCTGAGGCTTGATTCAGAGCACTTCGCCCTCTTTACAACCTGCGACAAAAGCGTCGCAGCACCCCTTCTCGCGCTTGCCGAGAGACTGTATGAGGCGTTCTGGCTGGAATTCGCCGACGCGAAGATAATCATACCGGGCAAGGTGAAAATCTACGTATTCAACAAGGTGCGCGAATACGTCACATACCTCAACGCACACGGCCACAACATAGACCCGAAAGTGCGGCTGGTCAACCCTCACTTCAATCCGTTCTCCGGCGCCGCATGCGTCTGCAGGGAAAACGTGAGCAGAGACTTCCTTTACCAGTCAACTGCCCACGAAATCACCCACGGACTTTCCGTCAGTGTTATGAACTCGTTCTTCAAGTCGGGCTGCTGGGTGGTGGAAGGAATTGCACACTACGTGGGAATGTCCACCTACTCGAAGACTGACAAGATCGCCTTTGAAAAGATACACCAGACCAAGTACTCGGCGCATGTTGGTTTCCTCAAGCTCATGATGAAGCAAAAGAGGGTGAGGCCCCTGAGGGAGTTCATCAACATGGGCTACAACGGCTTCAGGAAGGACTTCACAGCCAGTAACGTCCAGTGCTGGACCCTCTTTCACTTCCTGCAGCACGCAGAAGACGGCAAGTACAGGGACGGCTTCCACAAGTACCTCGCAGGAATCTGCGCAGGAGGCAAAGGTGATGCCGCCGCTTTCGAGAAGTGCGTCGGCGAGCTGTCCGAGGTGGAGCCCGCATACCTGAAATACTTAAAGACGCTCAAGGCCAGCACGAAGACAAGATAACGCATGCGTGGATAGCCAATCCTCCAGTCTTCCTTGACAGCCGCAGGATAACGAGGATAATTGCTCCCGCAGGGAGTAACGGGCAGTTAGGGCTCTGCAGCGAGGAGGGCTGCCACGATTGCTCGCTGCTGTGTGTTCGGAGGTCTATGCATGCGCAGGGTGGAGACTGCTTGCCGGTGGCTGATTCTCTTGTTGTTTTTCTTCATCCTGATTTTCGGACCGCTGTTCTACGGCGCTGTCGAGGAGTGGCAGGTCAGCATTCTCGCTCTGAGCAGTATTGTGATTTTCATCTCCTGGACTGTCTCGCAGATAGTAGACCGTAGACAACAGACTGTAGGCCGGGTCCCGTCTACTGACTACCGGGTGCTGTCTGCTCTGCTGCTGGTCCTGCCTGTCCTGTTTGTCCTTCTGGTCATCCTCCAGATGACGGCGCTTCCCGACAACCTGCTTGGAATTCTCTCGCCCACCAGAAACGCTGTAAACAAGCTGGCTGGTATCGAGGGCAGCACACCTGTCTCAATAGCGCCCTACACCACAAAGCTGTGGCTTTTCAGGGTCATCGCGTACTCGGCCATCTTCGTAGTGGGGGCTCACGCCCTCAGCAGTCGCAGGCAGGTACTCTACATCCTGGCACTGATAGTGGTGATGGGATACCTGATTGCAGTCTACGGCCTGCTGCAGTACCTCTCGAGATACAGCCTGCCATCCTTCTTCGAACGCAAGTACTACCTCGACAGGGCTGCCGGCACTTACGTCAACCCCAACCACTTCGCCGGATACCTCGAGATGTGTATCCCCCTGGCCTTGTCGATTGTCTTTATCGGGAAACGCCGGGCAGGCACCGAAGGATTCCCGCTGGGCAGGCGCATAATCAATTTCCTTTCCGAGAAACTCCAGGACAGGAGGGCTATCCTGCCGGTCAGCGCGGTTGTCGTCATGTCGCTGGCACTGGTATTCTCCATGTCGAGAATGGGTATTTTCTCTTTCGCCGTCTCGCTGATACTGTTTGCCCTGCTGCTGGGCAAGCGCCACCTGAAAAGGCTGCGCCTGGCCATCCTCGGGTCAATCGTCGCCCTGATACTTGCGCTCAGTTTCTGGCTTGGTCTGAATCCTGTTCTGAAGAGGTACTCGGTGCTGGCCGGCGGCAACCTGGGAAGGGCGCATGCCTGGCGAATGACAGGAAACGTTATCAAAGACTACCCGGTCCTTGGAACCGGCCTTGGCACTTTTGCCCATGTCTCTCCCAACTACCAGACGCACCACACCAAATTCGGCCACTGGCAGGAGTCGCACAATGACTACCTCAACCTGCTCTCTGATGCCGGAATTGCCGGCCTCGTCATAGGCGCAGGCTTCCTCCTCGCCTGGTATGTCTATGTCCTTCGCCTCCTCTCGAAAAAGCACCTCAGAACATACCAGAGAAGCATCGCTGCAGGGTGCATCGCCGGTGTAAGCGCCATACTTCTTCACAGCATCGCCGACTTCAATCTCCAGATACCCGCCAACGCCGTCTATTTCGCGACTCTCCTCGGACTCGCAATTGCCGTGCTGAGAATCAAGGAGCCTGCTGCCGGCGCTCACAGGGCCGCCGGCCATTCCGGCGAAAGACGCACCGGCAGCGACTCAGACCGGCATCCGCGAGCCCGCCTCAAAAAGGCAGTCCTCTGCCTGACTGCCGCGCTCTTGGGAATTGTCGTCGCACCCATGATATTTGGAAGCTTCCTGGCAGAATCGTGGCTGGCAAAAAGCAGGAGCGCCAAAGACCTTGACGGCCGGATACAGGCACTGGGCAACAGCATCTCAGAAGACCCCGGCAATCCCGAGGCGCATTACCAGCTCGGCATGATTGAGTACTGGGACAGGAAAAACTACAGGAAAGCAGCCGGACACTTCCTCGAAGCAGTGAACCGGGCACCCTGCGCGGGAAAGCACCACTACCGCCTGGGTCTGGCGTACAGCAGGCTCGGAGAGGACATTCTCTGCGAAAGAGAACTCTCCCTCGCCAAGAAATTCGCACCCATGCACGGCAACCTGCACTTCAGCATAGGCTACTACCATTTCTTCAAGTGGCGAAGAACCGGTGACACCAAACCCTTGGCAGATGCAATCAGCGAGTTCAGGACAGCCGCACGCATAAACGGCGGATACCTGTACCAGGCGCTTGAGCTGGTAGCGAAATACCTGCCCGAGTACGAGCATCTGAGAAACCTGGTGCCCGACTCGCCGGGATATCACCACGGTTTCGCCAATTTCCTCGCAGGCAAGGCGCGTTGGTCCGAAGCGCTCACAGAGTACAGGAAGGTCTGGCGCCTCAAGCTGAAGGCAGACCCGTCCTATCGCGGGGATTGCGAGCTCTGCCTCGCCGTTTCCCGCTGCTATCTCATGACAGGCAACACGCAGGATGCAAAGCGGGGCTACTTGAAAGCTCTCAACCTCACCGATGACAGGCGCAGAGTGTTCCATGCCATAAGGCGTGACTACCAGCGTGCAAAGCTGCTCCATGAAGGTCTGAGGCTTCTTGAAAGCCTCACCAAGAGGTTCGCTTACGATTTCGCCCTGCAGACGGAAATAGCCAACTGCCACCTGGCTTTGAAGGATTACGATTCTGCTGAGAAGCTGCTTCTCGAACTCAGCGACATAAGACCCTCAGAGCAAATCTATTACCAGCTTCACAACATCGCCATGCGCAGAAAAGACTACAACCTGGCGGAGGTTTACGCCGGCAGTGCAGTCCGGCTCAACCCCTCCGAAGCCAGCCACTATTGCCTCCTGGCCAAGGCCAGGGCGGCCAACAGGGACTACAAAGGCGCCGTCGAGGCCCTCCAGCGCGCCACCGCAATCGACCCGAAAAACGAATCCTACAAAAAGGAACTGGACAGAATCCGCAGCCACATGCTTCGCGAGAACAAACAGCCGCCACAATAGGCGCAAGACTTAGAGCCTCAAGTCTCATGCCTGAAAGATTCCGGGTTTGACGTGCCGGTGCCCCGGTGTTAGAATGGCCACAACCATGGTGAAGACCCGGGTACTGAAGATAGACAGGCACAACTTCCAGCCGGAGGAGCTCGACTCCGCCCGCGAAGCTATCGAGGCGGGCGAGCTTGTCGCGTTCCCCACCGAGACAGTCTACGGTATTGCCGCAGATGCCTCAAACAGGCTGGCTGTCGAGAAACTGACCGAACTGAAATCGAGAGAGCCGGATAAGCCGTTTACGCTTCACATCGGCAGCATGGCCCAACTGAGCAGGTTCGTCGGCCCTGTCACGCCTATGGGCCGCTTTCTCATCAAGAGGTACTGGCCGGGGCCGCTCACAATCGTGTTCCCAACGCGCGCAAGTGCCGGCCGCAAGGTGAACGGCGACTTCGCGCCGCTCGCAGGTGCCGCACAGGGAAAATCGAGCATCGGCGTGCGCTACCCCTGCGACAAAGTGGCGCAGGCACTGCTCGTGGCGACCCGGTCACCCGTTATCGCGCCAAGCGCCAACCCGGCGGACGAGCAACCGGCAGCAACCGGCAAACAGGCACTCAAGTACTTCGGCGGGCTTCTTGCCGTGGTCGTGGATGCCGGGCCAAGCAGGCTCGGAAAACCCTCCTCAGTCGTGCGTGTCGGCAGGCGCAGCCTTGATATTCTGAGGGAAGGCGCAATCCCGGCTTCGGAACTCCAGGCCCTGAGGCTCAAGACCGCCCTTCTCGTTTGCACCGGAAACACATGCAGAAGCCCGATGGCCGAAGGCCTCTTCAAGCTGGAGCTTGCCGGCAGACTGGGCGTCGGTGTCGAAGAGCTCGAAGGCCTCGGCTTTCAGGTCTACAGTGCGGGAACCGCTGCCGGCGGCGGCGGGAGGGCAAGTGCCGAGGCCGTCAAGACCATGCGCCAGAAAGGTTACAACCTCTCCAATCACCTCACAAAGCCGCTTACACTACAGATGCTCGAAGAAGCGGACATGGTGATTGTCATGACGCACGGACACCTCCAGGATATACGCGCGGTGGCGCCGGAAGCCGCCCGAAAGGCAGCCCTGGTAGACCCCCACGGAATTGCAGACCCCATAGGCCAGCCGATTGAGGTTTATCTCGGCACGGCTGACAGAATCCAGCGCGGACTGCGTAGGTTTGTTGACAAGCTCCTGTCATCTGAAAGGTAGGCAGCGCCCGCCGCGTGGCGGGCGGGGGAGAGATGAAAATGAAGATAGCCATTGGCAGCGACCACGCCGGCTTTGAGGTCAAGCAGCAACTGAAGAACCTCATCACCGGCCTCGGACACGAGTGCCTCGACAAGGGCACCCTCTCGCAGGATTCCTGCGACTACCCCGATTACGCAAGGGCCGTGGCGCAGTCCGTCTCCACAGGCGAGTGCGACTGCGGGATACTTGTCTGCGGCACAGGCATCGGCATGAGCATGGCTGCCAACAAGGTGCGCGGTATCCGCGCCGCCAAAGTCTGCAGCGAATTCGAATCAAAGATGAGCAGGCAGCACAACAATGCCAATGTGTTGTGCCTCGGCGCCCGGTCGCTGGATTACGAGACGCAAATCAAGCCGATAGCGCAGACGTGGCTCACAACGGAGTTCGAGGGCGGGCGACACGAGCGCCGGGTAGGTAAGATTATGGCGCTCGAGGAGGACTGGCGCTCTTAGCCCTCCTGCTTTTCTTCAGGCTACTCTTTTTCGCCCTCAGGTTTGGGCTCTGCTTTCTCTTCCGGTTGCTTCTCGGCAGCTTCCTTCTTAGGCTCCTCCTGCCCGGACTTTTCTTCCTGCCCCTCTTCAGGTGCAGCTTTCTCTGCCTCGCCCTCGGGCTTTTCCTCCTCCTTGCCTTCGAGATAGAGCTTCTCGATATTCGCCCGGCGCATCAGGTCTTCTTTCCACTCTTTGAAGACATCGACCCCGTTCTCGCTTTTCTCCTCACCGATTAGGCCCTGTCGCTTGCGCAGAAACTCCGTAGGGCCCGGCTCTCTGCGGGACTTGTACTGCACAAGGTAGTAGTGCGACTTGCCGGCCACATCAACCATCACCGGGTCCGCGAGATCGCCCACCTTCTCAATCCCGAACGCGGCCTCGACAACCTCCCTGCCGCCCCCTTTGATAGTCCCTATCTCTCCCTGGTTCACGTAGGTCTTGAAGAAGTCGGTGGTGATGCGCGTGAGCTCCTCTTTCGCAATAAGCTTGTTGGTGAACCCTCCCGCCTTGCGCGCAGCCTCGATAATACGCTTGGAATCCTTCTGGGCAGCCTCACCCGCCTGCTGGTTGATGTAGTATTTCTCGACTTCCTCGCGCACCTCGGCAAACGGTTTGCTGAGCTCGGCCTGATGCTTCGACAGGCGGTAGTAGAAGACACCCTTGTCGCAGGTATGCGGCCCCTTGAACCTGCCGCCAATCTTCCCGGCTCCGTCGAACATCCGCGGTGCCTGCTCGCAGTAGCCAAACTCATCCACGAGTTTCTCCGGGTAGTCCAGCTTGCTGAAGGGCTTTGTCTCGCCCGCGCGCAGCCCATCCTCGGCAGCCAACTCGGCAGCCTTCAGCAGCTCGATTTCCTCAAGAGTGTTGACCTTGTTGCACACCTTCTCGGTAAGCTCCCTCGCCTTCTTCTCCGACCGGTCCCGGTTGAGGAGATACTCCACATCTTCCCTGACTTCCTCGAATGGCTTGTACATCTCCTCGGGAGGCACTACCTCTCCGACACCCGGCTGCCGGCGCTTGAAGAACGTGTTTTTATTGCGGTTGTAAAAAGCCTTGAGCTCCTGCTCCGTGGCCGCCGGCAGGAGCGCCTTCATGTCATCGAAGCGGGCCATGACGTACTCGAACGCAATACGGGCAGGCTCCTTGTAGTAGATGGCCTTGCGTTCCTCGTAAAGCTTCTTGAGTTCTTCCTCTTTCGCCTCGACCTTGCCGGTGTAGTTCTCGCTGTCCAGGTGCAGGTAGTCCACCCGCCTCTGGTGGTCCTCTTCCACAAACTTGCCATATACAGACTTGGACGAGGCAAGTGCCAAGTCCCTCACAAACCGCAGCAGCTTGTTCATGAGCAGCACCTCGCGGTATGTCTGCTCGTAGTCCGGCACAGACATGCGATACCTCTCCGAAATCAGTCTGCTGTACTGGGCGGCGTTGAAGGGAATAGCCTCTCGCTTCGCCTTCTTCTGAAGCTCCGTCAGGCGCTGGTACGCCCACAGCTTCTGATAGAACTCCATCTGGTCCTTCGACGACTTGCGAATCTCATCCGAAATGCGCATCTCGCGGTACCTCGTGAGAATCGCATCCTGGAGCTCCCGCTCGCTGAGAACCATCCCCGTGCGCCTGGACTCCTCGAGCATCACGAGGTACTCCCAGACATCGTCATCAGTGACCTTCTTCTCCCTGTCGGGCTGCATCGCCGCAAGCCTGTTGCGGGCACTCTGGAACTCGCCATAGCCCACCTCGCGACCGAACATCCTCGCCCATGCAGAACCGCTCAGCCACGACGTTATGACCTGCTGCATCGTATAGCTCACGCCAAACGCAATCGCTATGAGGATTACCAGGAGTATCAACAGCTTGTTCATGTGCTTGCGAAGCATCCTCATCATATTCATCTATCAATTCCCCCTATTCTCACAAACTCCAGAATCCAAACACTTGTGTAAGTAAAGGAGATAAGGTGATAAACAGGACAGGAGATAAGGGGATAGCTACTATCTCCTCTATCTCCAGAATCTCCATATCCCCTTTGCTTACACGCTATGGTTTTACAATCGCGTTTTCGATGCCGCCCTGGCCGCGTATCCGCTGCATCGCCAGGGTCGCCTCCTCCCAGCTCTCAAACCTGCCTATCCACACACAGTGCAATTGCTCCCCGCCGCGCTCAATCTGGCCCACAAATGCATCCAGCTCCAGCTTCTTCAACTGCGCCGCCATCTTGCGCGCCGCCGCCGCGTCCTTGAACGCCTCCACCTGCACTGTGAAGAACCTCTTCTTGCCGTACTGCAGCTTCTCCCTGGCCTGGTCCGCAAGCGGGCTTTCCGGCATCTCAGAGAGAAGGCGCATCAGGTAGCCGTCGGCCTCCTCCCATTGCTGGAGCCTCTGCGCGCATGTTGCAATCCGCAGCAGCACGTAGTCAAGCCTGACATCTTCCGGCGAGGCCTTAAGCGCCTTCGAATACGCCTCCTGCGCCAGCGTGAACTCGCGCAGCCCCATCAGCGACCCGCCCAGTCCGCTCAGGATATACGCCGCAATCCACCCGCCGGGATTCTGCCGGTGCGCGAGCTCGAACTTCTCACGCGCGCCTGTGAACTCGCGCTGCGCAAGAAGGCACATGCCTTCCCAGTAATAGCCCTCGGCAAGTGGGCCGGGTCTGGTCTGGCCGCTGCGGAAAGTCGCAAACGCCACCTTCGCGCCCTGGAAGTCGCCCTCCTGGTAGAGCCGCTTGGCCCGCGCAAGCGCCCGCGACGCTTCCCGCTCGCCCACCAGCGGCACTGTCGCGCAGCCGTGCAGAAACAGAGCAACTGTCAGTATGAGTCCCGAAGTCATGGTTCTACGCATCACGTGTAATCCACTACTGCAACTTCGCCTCTGTCAAGCCACCCGCGGCATCGCGCCTTATTCGCGTTTCCTGCGAGCCGCCTCGGCAATCTCGGCGATTGCTTCAATCACCTTTTGGATGTGCTCCAGCGTGTTGAACGGCCCTATCGAGATGCGAACAGTTCCGTGATTCCCCGCAGTACCCAGCGTCTCATGCACAAGCGGTGCGCAGTGCAGCCCTGCACGGCAGGCAATGTGATGTTCAGCAGCAAGAATGTCACCCACGCTGGCCGCATCGAGGTTCTCGATGTTGAAGGAAACTACCGGCAGGTGGTCGCGTTCGATTTGAGCGCAATAGAGGATGACGCCATCAATCTGCGAGAGGCCATCAACAAGCTGCCGGGTGAGCTCCATCTCCCGCTGGTGAATCTTTTCAACCCCGCCCTGTGCGGCAATCCACTGCAAGCCCGCGAGAAGCCCCGCAATGCCAATCGTGTTCAGTGTGCCGAACTCAAGACGCCAGGGGTAGAGCTCAGGCTGCTCGCGGGATGCGGAATCAACGCCTGACCCGCCGGAACGCCCCGGCCTCAGGTCGACCTTATCACATATGTACATGCCGCCGATACCCGTAGGGCCCAGAAGCGACTTGTGGCCCGTGAAGCAGACGACATCGATATTCATATCGCAGGCGTCAATCGGGATTACGCCCGCAGTCTGGGCCGAGTCGATTGCAAAGACCACGCCCTCTCGTGAGCAGATTGCGCCTATCTCCCCTGCCGGCTGGATTGTACCGAGCACATTGGACCCGTGCGTGACAACTACAAGTCTGGTGTTGTCTTTTATCCTGGCCTTGATATCGCCGGGGTCTACATAGCCGCTCTTGTCGAAGGGAACGTAGTCCACTTCTACGCCCTTGTACTTCTTCAGGTAGTACAGGGGGCGAAGCACGGAGTTATGCTCGAGGCAGGTGGTAACCGCGTGGTCGCCCGGCTCGAGTATGCTGTTAATCAGCAGGTTCAGGGCATCGGTTACGTTGAGGCCGAAGACGACCCGGTTGTGGTCTGTCCCGCCGAACAACTCCATGAGGCTGCGGCGGGCCTCCGTTATTGTCTCTCCCGCTTCAAGCGCGAGGTCTATACCGGTGCGCCCCGGATTCACGCCGTGCGTGGCGTAGAATTCCATCATGAACTCGAGCACTTCCGGCGGCTTGGGAAACGTTGTCGAAGCGTTGTCAAGGTATATCAGGTTGTCCATCGCCTTTCGCTGTGCCTCTCTTCCTGCGTCCCATTTTGCCTACCCGATGGTCACGTCCGCCCGCTGCGTCACCAGTGCCTTGAGAATCCTCTCCCTCGAGCGCTCAATCTGCCTCCTGACGTGATTCACCGCACGTTCTTTCGACCCGGTCCGCATGGCGCGGGCAAGTACCTGGTGCTCCTCGCGCATCTCCGGCCCAAAATCGCCCAGGTCGAGGCCGAGGAAGAAGAACCGCTGCATGCGCTCGACGATGTCATCTATTACCTTGGCCAGCTTCGCGTTCCCCGAGAGGCGCGCAATCGCCGCGTGGTACTCGCGGTTGCGCTCCAGGAACTCCAGATAGGTCGGCCAGTCATGGTAGGTGTACTCGTGCGACGCGAGCTCCTCCAGCCCGGCTACTTCCTTGTCGGTTGCCCGAGCTACCGCCTGTTCGACAGCGTATGTCTCCAACAGCAGGCGCAGGTCGAAGTAGTCGGCGATGTCCTTGAGCGAGACCTGGCTGACAAAGTAACCCTTGTAAGGCACCGCCTCGAGCAGGCCTTCCTGCGCAAGCTTACCGCAGGCCTCTCTCACAGGCACCCTGCTTGAGCCGTAGCGGGCGGCAAGCTCCTTTTCCTTGAGGACCGCGCCCGGTTTGTGCTTGCAGGTCAGGATGTCCTTTTTCAGTGCCTGGTAGACATCCTCGGAAATCGTATGCTCTGTGCGGCGTCGCTTCGATGCCTTCCTGCCGCGTGCGGCATTTGGCCTGGCTGCTGCCTTCTTCGGGCTCATTTACGCTCCTGCTCAAGCTTGGTTGTATACCACAAGCATACTTGTCGTACCACAGTCTAACCCGGCCCGTCTCAAAGTCAACTCAAAAGCACCCGACAGGCTCCGCCTGGCGCTGTTATTCTTCTTTCTCTTCCTCATCGTCGGGTTTCTCGGCACGGCCGTCCGCCTGCTGTTTCGTCGCCTCGTTGACGAAGCTTGCCGGTATCTTGTCAAAGAAGCCTACCTTCACCCACTTTATGTGAATCTCCGACTCGGCATTCAGGAAGAAACAGAACGGCCCTCTCGACTTCTTGGCCCAGTCCTCGACAGGGCGCCTGAGCTGCGGGTCGCCCGTCACGGTGTAGTTCTTTCCGCGCAGCTTTATCGTGAGCGTGTACCACTTGTTGGCTTCCAGCTCACCAATGGAAATCCTGATAGGGTCGAAAGTGAAATGCCCTTCGCTTATCTCCGTGCCGCGTACGCCCAGTGTGACGCTGCCGCGAACAAGCCTCATGCGCATGCGAAGAACGATGTCCACCCAGTCTTTCCCGTAGTTGTAGGCGAACGACTCAGAGCCATCAGCAGACTCGCCGATAAGCACGCCATCCTTGAGCTTCCAGTTGCCTTCGGCATCCCAGTCCGCCTTCTCAAGCTCCTGGCCGTGGTAGAGGTCGTAGTAGGTGAGTAACTGCTCTTTCTTCTTCTCCGCGGTCTGCCCGGCAAGCGCGGTCTGGTAGTCTGTGAGCAGCTTCTGGCGCGCAGACTCCCATTCGGAATCCTTGAACCGCTCCGGGAACTTGTTGAGCTGGGCTATCGCGCCCTCGTAGTTCTTGTCGAAAGTAAACCTGACCGCCGCCTCCCGGACATCCTCATACGCCTGGCAGGCATCAATCGCCTTCCGTATGGGTTCCTTGAGATTGCGCAGCTTGTCGGCATACTCGCTGGCCGCGAACCGGCCGGGGTACTCCTCAAACAGGCTCAGCAGCCGTACGTACTGGTCCTTCTTGATAAGCGGCCCGGCGGCCGGCGCGTCGATGACTGCCTTGAACCGCTTGTTGATCTTGGCCGCGAGCTCGTCATAAGCCTCCCCGGCCTCATCCTTGTGCTTGCCTGCGGCCGTGTTGTAGACCGCTTCAGCCTTGGTGAGTGCGCCGCGCTGCTTGAGCTCCCTGATTTCCTTGAGCTTGACCTCCATGGCGATAAGGTCGGGCTTGGCCACCGCCGCAAGGTCCTTGAGCTCTTCGCATTTCCTTTCCGCAAGATCCTTTTTCTCGGCCTGCGTGAGCTCCTTGGGCGGCGCAGGTGCGACAGGTCCGCCCTGCCCAGGCAGCTCTTCCTCCTGTGCCGGCTGGTTCAACAGAAAGAAATAGGCCCCCGCCCCGGCCCCCGCCAGTACAAGGATAATCAAAACCACCCACTGTCGAGTAGACATAATATGGTCTCCTTCGTTAGGTATACTTTGTGTTCCCTGTTACTCTTCCCTTTCGGTCTCAAGAGTGTCACAAGATTCAACCATGTAAGGAGACTTCAATGCCCCTCACAGAACCGTACGTGCGG
>DAOVDS010000275.1 GCA_030669415.1 bacterium | reverse complement strand
GCTCGTCAATCGTGACATCCACTTCCAGCAGGTGCTGTCCCGGCTGGTCTCCGGCCTGCCCTTCACCTCCAATAGGCTCGCCCTCGCCGCCTTCGCCCTGCCCCACCCCGCCTGTCTGCTGCTGGCCGTACCGGAAGCGCGGGAGGTTAATCTGCGGCAGCGGAATGGACACGATGTTCTTCCCCTTGCGCCCAATAAGCTCGCCGCTCGTAATGTATTTGCGCAGGTTCTTCTTTATCCTGCCGCGTACTATCTTGCGGAACCGCGCGTGGTCTCTTTCGATTCTCTTGACCATTAAGTCTCCAGCGGAGAAGTTCCACGCTGCTAACAGCGCGGCTACAAGCTCCGAACAAGTCCACCAGCCAAGTTCAACTTCTTTTTCTTTATCACCGTCTGACTCTTGTGCTCGTTCTACTTATAACTACAAGGGATTTTCCTACTCCAATTTTGTCAATCTTTGAGATAAACGATTTGAATCTTCGCCTGAGTTGGTTAAACGTCATGCCTTTTGGCCTTATCACGATAACGCCGTTTCCCCGGCTCGGGGGATACTGAATAATATTTGCAAAATCAAGGTCAAAAGAGACGATGATTCTGTTCTCCTTCCTTGCTAACTTCCAAAGTTTCATATCAGACGACCCGACCAGTTTTGTCTTTTTCACATCCAGCAGGTCGTACCCTCTGTCCGTGATGATTTTTTTGATAGAGTTAGGAACATTTTCATCTGCCAGAAATCTCATTTTGCTATCTCGACTATCTCTTCTTGCGCGAGAGCTGCTCCGTATTTCACTGCTTCAAGGATGTTCTCCTTATCGAGGGTGGGATATTCTTCAAGTATCTTCTTTATGCTTTCACCCTCCGCCAGGAAGCCAAGAATGATATGTACAGGTATTCGTGTCCCTTTTATGCAAGCCTTGCCGTGGCAGATTGTTGGGTCAACTGATATTCGCTCAAAAGATTCTTTTACCGGTTTGAACGTAACCTTCTCCTGCGCCTTTTTCACAACAACTCCCTTCCTCATACGCGCGTGGTCTCTTTCGATTCTCTTGACCATTGATTTACCATTTTCTCAAGCGTCTAAGCCTAATACGAGAACCGGTATGTCAATATCAGACACGCCTCGCTTTTCTAGATCCCAGACAAACTGCTCAAAGTAGGATACACCGGTAGACATTTCATCGGCAAACCGCTTCACAGGAACGATTTCAACTCCTGCTTCTATGAAACCCATTTTGCTGAAGATAGTCATCTTGGCACAAACATTATAGACCATGAACGCATACTTGCCGAATTGCACCTCAACTCCCAAGCGCTCCTTCACGAAATCCATCTCGCGGAAGGCGCCCTTTCTTAAATCCTTTGGCTCATAATCCTTCACATAGTAATTGGTCGGATAGTCACACTGAACCTTCTTACTTTCCCAATCCCGTTTTGAGAATTCCTCTTTGAAAGCCCTGTTGAGTGATTTGGGATTATAGAGCATCCTACCTGGCATTGTCTTTTCCACGCTTTTCTTGGTCTTATGTCCTCCTGAATCCACTGCTGTAATAACATCTTTAATCTCACCCAACAAGTGACTGTATTGCGCTTCGATGAAGTCTTTGCCGTTATTGAAGGGATATATTCCTGCAACAATCACTGCCTCTCCTTCTTGTTGTTCTTGTTCCATTCATCGGGCACTTGTGAGATCTTCTCACGGCCCGTGGGAACATAAACGGCCTTGCCAATAGGCCTTATCTTCAGGTCACCGCTGTAGAAGTCTACTATCCTCTTTTTTGCAATCTCTACATATGCGGTCTCTTTGTCACAACCGATCACATTCCTATTATGCTTCAAACCTGCTATCAGAGTTGAACCAACACCAGAGTAAGGATCGAGAACCCAGTCACCCTCATTAGTAAATGCCAGTACACACCTTTCAACCAGTTCTATTGGATATTGACAGGGATGAATAGTTTTCTCCGGATGATTTGCTTTAACGTTCGGGATGTTCCACAATTCTTTGTCCCATTCTTGCGCAACGAACTCCCAGATATCCGAAGGGTTCTTTCCAAGGGGATTCCCGGAAGGTTGACCTATATTGGGTCCTTTGAAATGTCTCTTGCCCGGGTATTTAGAAGGAACGCGTACAGGGTCGAGATTGAAAACGTATTTATCGCCTTTTGTAAACCAGAGAACAGTTTCGTATCGGCCTGAGAATCTCTTCGAAGCATGTAATCCGTGGCCAAAGTACCAAATTATTCTGTTTCGCAGTCTTAGACCCTTCTTCTTGAACATGCAATAGTAGTATATGTCCAGGGGAAAGACCTCGGAATTCTCTACAAAGTTGCCAACTTGCCAACAAATGCTTCCGTCATCTCTTAATACCCGTATCAGTTCTTCTATTACCGGTTCCTGTTGAGTCAAATACGAGTCAATCCGGACCCTTTTCTCATATTCCTTTCCAATGTTGTAAGGCGGAGATGTGATAATCAGAGTTGCAGTGTCGCTGGGAATGGTTTGCAGGAATTCATACGCATCGCCCAAGTGCAGAACTATTGCCTGATGCTCAGTAAAAGACTCGGCAATTTGGGGTGCCTTGAAAAGTGATAACTCTCTTTTTTTCATCTCTTTCCTCAAGAGATCGGTTGAACTGCCCCACTATCCCCGCAAAACGGGTGAATTTGGGCTCAACTGCTGGATTTCTTGACATCACCGCGGGCGAATATCGATGCCACGAAGTTGAGCACGTCTGTCGCGCAGGTGTCGCAGTAGCCGTACTCGTTCATCAGCCTGCCCTTGACGATATTTATCTTCTCCTGCGTGTCCTTGTCCACCACCGTGGAGACCAGGGACGAGAGCCTTATCGTATCCTTCTGGTCTTCGAACAGCTTGAGTTCGAGCGCCTTGCGCAACCTCTCGTTCGAGCGGAAGTCGAAGTGTTTCTCTTTCAGCGCCAGCGCGCCTATGTAGTTCATTATCTCGCGGCGGAAGTCGTCCTTGCGGCTCTCCGGTATGTCAATTTTTTCCTCGATCGACCGCATCAGCCGCTCGTCAGGCTCCTCATCCTGGCCAGTGTACTTGTTGCGCACCTTCTCCTTCTGGGTGTATGCTCTCACGTTGTCAATGTAGTTCGCACAGAGCCTGTTCAGGGCATCCTTGTCCGCGCTTATCGCACGCTGCACCTCGTTCTTCACGATATCCTCGTATTCCTGTTTCACCACTGCGATAAGCTCGGTATAGCGCTTGCGCTGCTCATCACTGGTAATCAGCGAGTGATGATAGAGCCCATCCTCCAGCTCGTTGAGAACCATGAACGGGTTGATGCAGTGTACGTCTTCCTCCCTCACAAGGGCGTTTGAAATCTTGTCCTGAATATACCTTGGAGAGATGCCATCCATTCCCTCGTGCATTGCATCCTCGCGCAGCTCCCGGATGTTGTCCTCGGTGAAGCCGGTGAGCATCTTGCCATTGTAGAGCTTCAGCTTCTGAAGCAGCGTAAGCTGGGCCTTCTTGGGCTGCTCAAGGCGCGTGAGAATCGCCCACATCGCGGCCATCTCGATGGTGTGGGGGGCAATGTGTTTGCCTATAATCTTGGCCGGGTGGTAGTCCTTCTCGTATATTTTTATCTCATCATCAAGCGTAGTGACATAGGGAACGTCAATCTTGAGTGTCCTGTCCCGGAACGCTTCCATAAGCTCATTGTTCTGCAGCTTCTTGTATTCAGGCTCGTTGGTGTGACCGATAATGACTTCATCGATGTCTGTCTGCGGGAACTTCTTGGGCTTTATGGTGTGCTCCTGGCTTGCGCCCAGAAGGTCATACAGAAACGCGACATCCAGTTTGAGCACTTCGATGAACTCCACAAGCCCGCGGTTGGCGATGTTCAGTTCGCCGTCGAAGTTGAACGCCCGCGGGTCCGAGTCGGAACCGTACTCGGCAATCTTGCGGTAGTTTATGTCGCCCGTGAGCTCCGTCGAGTCCTGGTTCTTCTCATCCTTGGGCTGGAAGGTGCCTATCCCAACCCTGTCCTTCTCCGACAGAACCATCCGCCTCACCTCGATGTGCTCTATTACCTTCGTCCAGTCGCCATCGTAGCGGCGCATGAAGTCGTTGTAATACCACCGGCAGTGCGGGCAGACAGGGCCATCAATGCGAAGCTTGTACTGGCCTTTTTTCGAGCGGTTCACTTCCTCGAGAACCTTGGGCCTGATATCTTCCGGCACCAGACGCAGCGGCTCTTCGTTCATGGGGCATACCGCCACATCACCGCTGTCCAGCTTCCAGCCGAACGTGTAGAGCGCGCCTTCCTTTCTCATGGAGTAGCTCTCAAGCCCTTTCTTGAGCAGCCGCACGATTGTGGATTTCGACGACCCCACCGGCCCGTGAAGAAGCAGAATCCTCTTCTCAGTGCCGTAGTAGTTCGCAGCGCTCTTGAAGTGGTGCACCAGCCGCATAAGCGCCCTGTCAAGCCCGAAAATCGCATCCTGTCCGTTACCTACGGGGTCATCGAAGAAGTTATAGTGGACGACCTTCTCCTTGTGCTCCGTATACTCGCGGTGACCGTAGGAAAGCACCATGTCGTAGAGACGCTGGAAGGCGTTCCTGGCAATCCCCGGGTCGGGCATGAGGATGTCCAGGTAGTCCTTGAAGGTGCCCCGCCAGTGCAGCTCCTTGAACCAGTCCTGGTCCAGGCTCTTGGTCACCAGCGAGAAGATATCAAAGGCCTTTTCCTTCGGCTTATCGCTCTTCTTCTTCGCAGACTTTTCCGAGCCGCCAGCTTCGCCTTTCGGCATGTCCCATCCTCCCGTGTGTAAGAGCCTGTTTGGTTAATCTTCGACACAACTGTCGGCAGGCTCGCAAATAGACATCCCCCTCGCCTGCCTGCACCGAATTATCAACAAAAGCAGGTACTTGTCAAGAAAAACGCGGGCCTCGTCGCGCCTGCCCGGACGCACCGCGCAAGGAGGTGCCTGCCAGCATCAAGAACAGACCGGGGCTTGTGGCCCCGGTCTGCATCTCTGAAACGCCTTCAGATTTGTCTATTCTTCCACAATCCTGTACGCCTTGCCATCAAGGAGTACCACAACCCTGGTCGCAATCGCGAAGTACCTGGCAGCCTCAGGGTGCGCTTTGAGAAGCTCGAAGTACTCGTCGGAAAGGTACTTCACCTTCACCTCGTCCATGTCCTTCTTGTACTTCGAGTCGTACCAGACACCGTCGGTGAGGTAGAACGTCTTTGACCCGACCTTCTTCATCATCTCGTCTATGGTCTTCTTCGCCTGCGCTATCTGCTTCTGGCCAGCCTCGCCAGTGGTCGCTCCACCGCCCCAGCCGAGCTTCTCCGTCTCGGGCTTCTTGTCGGCCGAGGGAGCAGGTGCACCTTTCATCCTCTTTGCCAGCTTGCTTGCATCCACAGCGCCCGCACCGGAGTCTTCCTTTTCAGCCTGGGCGTGCTTGCGAAGGGGAATATCCGCATCCCTGAGCCTGCGCTCCATCTCCTCTTCGGCGGGTGCTGCAGGGTCACTGGGCCGCGGCGCTCCCTCTGCCCTGCCGGTTCGGCGCCAGCGCGCGTTTGCAGCTATGCGCCGGCGCGTATCCTCAACCACAAGATACGAAGTATACGGCGTCAGTATGCCGAACTCTTTGGCCAGGCGAATTACTTCCTTTCTGACTTCGTTGGACTCGCCGTGCAGGCGCATCTCGTCGAGCAGGTAGCCCACCTTGGACGTCGCCCACACGCGTGCTATCGAAGAGCCTTCCAGGTTCTTCTTGGGGAAGTTCGCCTCGTATACAAACTCCTTCTCCTTCTTCCCCACCTTGCCCGTCAGCTTCACCGACTTGTGGCCGTCGCCTCGATAGCGCCCGACCACC
>DAOVDS010000097.1 GCA_030669415.1 bacterium | reverse complement strand
CATATCTCGTGAGTTCACATGGGAACAAACTACCTATACCGTAGTCTCTGATGCCATAATCATTAAGCACCTCCGGGGTCACACATAACCGCCACAAGTCATAAGTAACTTACAGGATATAATCCCATACCGCAATTATATCACGGGTTTTCATTTCAGGCAAGGATATAAGACAGGCAATAGCCAAGTAGCCAAGAGGCAATGGGGAGGGCAAGTTCAAATTTCAAAATCCAAATTACAAATCAAGCCCAACGCGCCGCAGGCGGCGGGGTGGAATAAGGGTTCAAAGTTGAAGGTTGCAGGTGGTTGCATTCATTCCGCGTTGCAGGCAACGCGGCTAAAAATCTGTGTGAATCTGTGTTTATCTGTGGTTCATAAAAGAGCCAACAGGCAAGTAGCCAAGAGGCAATGAGGAATGGGGCCGGGAATTTCCACAAATTTTCGTAACAGGGCAAGATTGTGCTAACTTTTCCATGTGGCGCAGGGTATAATATGTGTACGCAAATTTCAGTAGCGCGCAGAACAATTTCTACAGATTTTCAGAGCAACGGAAAATCAGGTGAACTTTCTCTGAGCAGGAAACGTCCAAGGGATGATACGAGGCGGTTGGAATATCAAGTTTGAGGAATGTCGGGAGGTTAGCAGTATGAAGAATATGGCGGTAGTTCTGGTCGTTCTTGCAGGGCTGCTTGTTATCTTCCCGGCTTACGCGCAGCAGGTGGGCGGCGGCAAGAAAGGCGTCTTCGCCAAGCACCAGCACTTCGCGGAGACCCCGCAAGAGGCTTTCAAAGAGGCCAGGGAGCGGCAGTGTCCCGTGTTTCTGTGCGTCTGTGACCAGGCCTTCAGCGGCAATTGGGCCGAGCCGGGCGAGTTCTGCAACGAAGATGTCAAAAAAATGGCCAAGTACTTCGTGATACTGGTTTCTCACCCTACCTACCCGGTGCCCTTCAAATGGGCTGAGCGGTATGCGCGGCGTGCGGGTGAGCAGGATGATGACACCAACATCTACGAGTTCTTCGACTGTAACGGGTCCCATATGTCCAAATACAGTATGCGTAAAGGGGCCAGCTCTGTTCACCTGGTCAAAATCATGAAGAAAATCCTCAAGGAAAAGGGGAAGGGGGCTTCCTTTTCCGAGTACCGCACTATCAAACCCGAGTTCGAGAAGGCGAATAAGATACTCGATGTCGGTTGGTACAGCGAGGCATACAAGATTTTCGAGCGGCTTGCGAAAAAGAAGTACAAGCCGGCACCTCCCATAGTCCTGGCTTCCAGGGAGAAGCTCAAAGAAATCACCAGCAAGGTGTCCGAGCTTTTCGAGGAAATCAAGGAGAAGATAGAGCAAGGGGAAAAGGTCGAGGCGCTCGTGGAACTGCGCATCCTTCGCGCCCGCGCCAGCAGGCTCAAGATCGGGACACAGCTTCTGAATGCAACTGTCGCGCTTGCGAAGGACAAGGCTATCACAAGCGACGACAAGAAAAAGGCGCAGGACGAGGGCAAGGCGTGCGGGGTATTCCTCAAGGGCGAAGGTTACGCTGCCAACGGCGATGACAAGAAGGCCAAGAACTACTTCGAGCGCGTCACGAAGAACTACAAGGATACCTCGTTCGCCGAAAAGGCCAAGGAGCGCATCGCAGAACTCGAGTAGTGACCTGCGCGGACTGAAGTCCGCGGCTAAACTCCCCACGCTTGCGCGTGGGGCTTCTGATACCCTGTATTCTGTCTACTGTATTCTACATTCTGTTTTCTGTTCTGTGAAATCTGTGCAATCTGTGGTTTATTTCGGTTTGCCACCAAAATGGTTCGCCCACTTCTCTACCAGGGACCAGTCCTTGACGCCGGGCCATACCGGCAGCAGCCATTGGAGCGTTACGGCGTAGTCGAGCAGCACAAGCGGCAGGTACAAGGGCCCCAGGTAGCGGCACTGGGCCAACGCATGCCCGTGGATTTCATGCCTCCTGACAGCGGGGTCGCTGAAAGCGTCTTTCCGGTAGAACTGAACGTAGCGCCCTGTGGTAATTGCGCGGGCGAAGGGGCCGAGCCCATCCATCAGCCCGCCTTTCACCGTCAGTACGGGGCCATCCATGCCCGGTTCCGAGTAGAACTCAAAGCGGGTGAAGGAGAGCTTCCTGAACGGGTGGATACCGAGCCGTCCAAGCCCTGCCAGTGCGTTTCCGAGAGTCAGATTGAGAACAAGCGCGGGCAGGGAGTAGAGCAGGTCTGTCGAAACGCCCATGGCGATTCTCGCACCTGCTCCCAGATACCTCAGCGCTTTCCAACGCACCTGATACCCTCCGGTGGACCCGATTGTCGCCGACTGTATTGCATGGCCAGACATCTAAAGGAGGGCCTGGAGCCCCGCCATGTCGGGGTTTTGGGCGACGCCGGTCTCGCAGATAATAGCGGTAATGAGCTGCGCGGGCGTCACGTCGAACGCGGGATTGAAGACGCCGACATCTTCCGGCGCGCTCGCCCGGCCCGCGAAATGGGTCACTTCCTGCGGTGCGCGCTGCTCAATCGGGATGTCATCGCCTGATTTAAGCGAGAAGTCGAAGGTGGAGAGCGGCGCCACGATGTAGAAGGGCACGCCGTGCTCGCGTGCCAGCAGGGCAAGCGGGTATGTACCAATCTTGTTTGCCGCATCACCGTTGGCGGCAATCCTGTCGGCGCCGACGAAGATTCCACTGATTTTTCCCTGGCGCAGCACGGTGGCGGCCATGTTGTCGCAGATAAGAGTCACATCAATGCCTTCGCGCATGAGCTCCCAGGTGGTGAGCCTTGCACCCTGGAGCAGCGGGCGCGTTTCACATGCGAAGACGGAGACTTTCTTTCCCTGTTCTTTCGCGATATAGAAGGCGGCCAGCGCCGTGCCGTAGCCGCCCGTGGCCAGGCCGCCGGCGTTGCAGTTGGTCATGTAGGTTGCACCATCCTTGACAAACTGCTGGCAGTTCTCGCCCATTCTGCGTGAAGCATCGAGGTCTTCCCGGAGCATCTTGTGGGCTTCTTCGAGAATGGCCTCTTTGATTTCGCCGGCCGGGGTCTGCGCCATGTCGTCGGCCAGTGCCTGGACCCTGTCGAGCGCGTAGAAGAGGTTGACGGCGGTGGGCCTGCTTCCGGCCAGGTATTTGCAGACTCTTTTCAACTCGCTGCGAAATGTACTGCTGTCGTCCGGGCAGTCTCGCACGCCGATAAAGACGCCGTAGGCGGCGGCAATGCCGATGGCGGGCGCGCCGCGCACGGCGAGCGTCTGAATGGCCTCGAAAACCGCTTCGACATTGCGCAGCTCGCGGAACTTCAGCTCACCCGGCAGCAGGCGCTGGTCAATTATTCGCAGGCTTCCGTCGAGGCTGCCGTGCCACCTGAGAGTTTCGACCGGCATGTTGGCACCCCGTAACGTTGAATTTCCCCGGGGTGGCGCAGCCACTCTTGATAAAGTCCCTGCGGGACAAACCCGGGGCTTGTTATTTATTGATTCAGCTCGGAATCGGCTTTCTCGATTTTCTGTTTCATCTGCTCGCGTGCATCTTCGAGCCGGGCCGCAAGCTTCTCATCCGCGAGTGCGAGTATCTGGGCGGCGAGTATGGCCGCGTTCCTGGCGCCGGATTTGCCCAGCGCGAGTGTTGCGACCGGCACGCCCGAGGGCATCTGGACTGTTGCAAGCAGCGCGTCCATACCGCCGAGCGGACTTGATGCG
This sequence comes from bacterium, assembly GCA_030669415.1. Taxonomy (GTDB): domain Bacteria; phylum Planctomycetota; class SKW154; order SKW154; family DAOVDS01; genus DAOVDS01. The sequence continues at coordinate 9,799 of DAOVDS010000097.1, read as the reverse complement.
ACCGGCACGCCGAGCACGGGAAGTGTGGTATTGGCGGCGATTGCGCCCGCGAGGTGGGCGGCGTGGCCCGCGATGGCGATTATCGCAGCCAGTCCGTTCGCCCGGGCTGACTTGGCGTATTCGGCCGCCTTGTCAGGCGTGCGGTGCGCCGACATGATTTTCATCTCGTGCGGGATGCCGAGCTCTTCGAGCTTGGCGGCAGCCTCCCGTGCGATTTCGAGGTCGGAAGTGCTGCCCATTACAACTGCGACTTTCGGTTGAGCCATGTGTTTGTCCTCTTGTACCGGCGAACCTGTTTTCCTTTCCGCGGCCATGAAGACCGCGGCTTTGGAATTACCCGCGGGATGAATCCCGCGGCTTGCTACTGTTCGAACTTGTGTTCGCTAATTCGCTCGTAGACTTCGATGTAACGGGCGGCCGCCTGCTTTACAATCGCGCCCGGCAGCTCAGGAGGCGGGGAGTTCTTGTCCCACGGCTGGCTTTCGAGCCAGTCACGGATAATCTGCTTGTCGAACTGCTCCTGCGCCTGGCCCTCTTTGTAGGACTTCTTGTCCCAGAATCGGGAGGAGTCGGGCGTGAGAATCTCGTCGGCAAGGACTATTTCATCACCGACCATGCCCCACTCGAACTTGGTGTCGGCAATGATGATGCCTCGGTGCCCGGCGACGCGGTGCGCCTCGCGGTAGAGCTGGTGTGAGCGTTTCCTGAGCGTCTGGGCCCTGTCTTTTCCCACTATTTTCTGCATCCTGGCGAAGTCGATATTCTCGTCATGGCCTTCCTGCGCCTTGGTTGCGGGCGTGAAGATGGGCTTGGGGAGCCTGCTGGAGAGCTGGAGCCCTTCCGGAAGGGCAACGCCGCAGACGGACCCGTGTTTCTTGTAGTCTTTCCAGCCGGAGCCGGCGAGGTAGCCGCGCACGACGCACTCCACGGGCAGGACTTCGGCGCGTCTTACAAGCATGGCACGCCCGTCGAGCAGGGAGCCGTGCACCTGCACCGAGGCGGGCATCTCGAGGATGCTGGTCGTTATCAGGTGGTTTGGCGTTATCGGGCTCATGTGGTCGAACCACCACGCCGAGAGCCGGGTCAGCACCTTGCCCTTGTCGGGTATCGCGTTGGGAAGGACCCAGTCGAACGCGGAGATGCGGTCCGTGGCGACTATCAGCAGATTGTCCTGGACCTCGTAGATGTCGCGGACCTTGCCCCGCCTGAGAAGCTTGAGTCCCTCAAGGTTGGTTTCGAGCACCGTCTGCGCCACAACTGCCCTCCCCTCTCAAAACGGCGAACCGCGCCCCGCGTGCCCTCGCACGGCGCAGGCAGGCGGCTATGTTAAGGCATCTGCGCAGGCGCAGTCAAACTATTTGTCCGAACGAGCGGCGGCGCAGCAAAGGCGATTCCAAAACCCTCCGCCGTACGGCGGATTTATCGGCGGGGGTGACTTTCCACGGCCATGAAGACCGCGGCTTTGGAATATCACGCGCGTTTGGACAGGATTGCGGCGATAACCAGGTGGACAACCCCGATGACTGCGGCGCAGATGGCGATAACCAACTGGATAATCACGTCACCGCGCTCGACCGCATCTTCGCCCGGGAAAAACGACATGATAGCCGCCACCGCAATGACGATGAGTGATACTATCAGGAATATCACTCCGAGCAAGTTAACAAGCTGCTTCATGGCTCCTCTCTCCTCCTCGACCAGAAACGAATCTCCAATTCACTTAGTACTACTTTGTCATCTTTACTCCCTCTCCCCTGGGGGGAGAGGGTGCAGGGTGAGGGGGGTGGCGTAGCCACTCTTGTAAATGTGCCTACGGCACCACCCTCCCCTCAATCCCCTCCCCTCAAGGGAGGGGAAGAAGGATGGAGTTGACAAAGTAGCATTAGTAATCACGTTCAACTGCAAAGCGGCACAGCGATGCCATCGCGCTCTTGTACGGCGAATCCTCGAATGCATCCAGCCGGGGTATCGCTTTTTGAATCAGCGAGCGCGCCTTGTCCATACAGAAGGAAATCGACCCCGTATCACGGGCTATCTCCACAACGTGTTTCATGTCTATCTTCTCGCCGCTGTTCAGACCGAAGACACTCTTCAGAAAGCGCCGGTCGCTCCGGGTGGCGTTTCGTACGCAGTGAATCGTGGGGAGCGTCATCCTCGCGTCGCGAAGGTCCGACCCCGGCTCCTTGCCCAGCTTCCCGGGGTCCGCGACCAGGTCAAGGATGTCGTCGCGAATCTGGAAAGCAATGCCCAGCTCCAGGCCGAAACTTTCTACAAGCGCGGCGCGGCCGGCATCTCCGGCTGCGAGCGCGCCCATGTGGCAACTCGCAGACAGGGCGGAGGCTGATTTTTCGGTTATTATTTCCATGTAGGTCTCTTCGCGCAACTCGAACTTCCCGTGAGACGCAAACTGCAGCACCTCCCCCTGGAACATCGAGTTGAGCGTTCGCATGACAACCTGCCTTACGGGCTTGATTTCAAAGGCGGTCCGGTTGGCTATCTCAAGCAGCAGGTATGTACCTGTAAGAACAGCCGTCTGGTCATCCCAGAGCGCGTTTATTGTCTTTCTCCCGCGGCGAAGCTCCGACCCGTCGAGCAGGTCGTCAAACACCAGCGAGCCGACATGCACCAGCTCCATCACGGCAGCGTAGTCGACGGCGGCCTTCGGTTTCTCCCCGCAGAGCCCGCAGGCAAGCAGCACGAGTGCCGGGCGCAGGTACTTGCCGTGTTTGCCGAGTATGTGCCCGGCCGGCGGCGAGAGCTTGGCGAGCTTCCCGCCGCTGGGGACCGCATCCATAACCCGCTTTCTGACAAGCGCGAGCTGCGCCGATACAGGCTCTATTATGGATGCGAGATTGAGCGTCGAATCAGCGATTGTTGTGCCTCTGTCTCCCGGTTCCATACCTTCCGCCCCTGGCGTCCTACTTCAACAAGTCTTCCGCTGCCTTGAGAAGGTCAGTGACCTTCTTCCTGTATTCTCCAAAGAGAGCGGGGTTATGTATCCCGAAACTCCCGTCCTGACTCAGAAAATCGAGCATCTTCTGTGCATCTGCAATCGTCTTGCGAGCCTTTGCCACTTGCCCGGCTTTCCCGCCTATAATGACTGCCGCTTTCAGCTTGGCATTGACGAACTTGAGCCTAACTGTTATCTCCTCAAGCATCTTCTTACCCTTAGCTGCCAGTTTCGCGTAGTTGTAGTCGTCTTCGTCCTCATCGTGGCAATTGGTGCAGGATTCCCTGCACTGCGCGGGCTCGTATTTCTGAACATCACCATGACAGGTATCGCAGCCCATCTCTGACGCAGACTTGCTTGAGGGCGACTCTTCCATTCCGAACTTCTGCGCGCCCTGGAAGAACTCCTGCTGCTTGTCGTGGCAGCCGCAGCACATATCAGGGTCGTCGATGTCCTCGTGGTGGCACGAGTTGCAGTCCGCCCTGCCCTTTAAGGTCAGCTTGAAGTCACCCGCCTTCTCGCCGTGACACCTGGTGCAGTCCTTGCCGTGACTCTTGTGCGCAAACCTCTTCCCGAAGGGTTCGATTTTCTTTGCCTCGTGGCAGGTGTCGCAGTATTCGTTGTCTTCCACGCCTTCGTGGTGACAGGCGGTGCAATCCGCATAACCTTTCAGTGACAGCGCCAAATGCCCCTCTTTCCTGCTGTGGCACCTGGCGCAGTCGTCACCGTGGCTCTTGTGCGCGAATGTCTTGCCGAAAGCCTTAATCTTCCTTGACTTGTGGCAGGTGTCGCATTTTTCGACGCTGTTTACCGTCTTGTGGTGGCAAGCCGTACAGCTCGCATATTCCTTCAGGGACAGCGTGAAATGCCCCTCTTTCTCGCCGTGGCAGTCGGAGCACTTCCCGCCGTGGTTCTCGTGGATGAACTTCTTTCCGAAAACCTCCCGCGGCGCGGACTGGAACTTGGCCGAGCCAATCTTGTGCTCAGGCTTCGCGTGGCAGTGCATGCAGGGGGCATCCTTGTGGATTTTGTGGATATCGCGGCCCTTTGCAGACATGTGCTCCTTGCCGTGACGGTGGTGGCATTTCACGCCGCAGGCATCCGCCTGGAGGTTCAGTTTGGATTTTATTACTTCGTGGCAGTCGTTGCAGGCCTGTTTCGCAAAATCAGCCACCTCGCGGTGCAGAAGCTCCACATCGCCTGTGAGCCTGGGCCTTTCGGCGTGACACGCCTGGCAGCCAACTACCGCCGCCGCGCCTTTCTCGCTGAGTGGAGAAAAATGGCACAGGCCGCAGACGCGCTTGTCTACTTTCATGTGCACTTCTTTGTCGTATGCGTGGCAGGAGTCGCAGGTCAGAGCACTTCCACCGTGCTCGAGATCGAGGTGTTTCCCATGCTTGAACTGGTAGGCCCCGAAACGGAATGTCTCTTTGCGCAGCCTATCCTCTTTGTGGCACTCCCCTGCAAGACAGCTCTGGTTGTTTACCGGTACTGCCGACGGGAGCAGGTGGCCGTGCTTGTCGAGGTGGTACTCCTGCGCCACCTGCAGCCAGCCCTCCTTCATGGGGGCAATAACCTCGCCCTTGACAAACCCTTCGATACCCGGGTCGTTGTGGCATGCGCCGCAGTGGATTCCCTTGTGTGTCGAGGCGGCGTAGGAATCGTAGGACGGCTTCATCACCTCGTGGCACATCAGGCAGAACTCGGGCTGCTCGGCGACATCGATGCCGATATAGCCGAACGCATAGACCGCACCCGCCACGAGGAGCACGGCCAGGAGCGCGTTTGTCACAAGAAGGACAATCCCCTGGTAGTATCCCTTTGCCCAGCCGGTTCTCTTGAGCCCCACGGCCAGGAATCCGGGCCTGTCGGCGCTGCCGTCCTCTTTTTCACCTTTCTTGCGGGCATAGGCCTTCCAGTAGACTATGCCTGTCATAACAAGCTGCAGCACGAAGGCAACCGCTCCGACGGCGACGAAAAGCAGCAGGACTATGACCGGTATCAGCCCGTAGTGGATGTATACGTGATGCAGGAGTCCCTCGACTGTGTCAGCCGCGCCCTCGCCGGCAACAGCCAGAATTACCATGATAACTGCAGCTACAAGCGCGATTGCGACCAGGACCACCAGCACGACCCAGCGAAGGTAGTCAACCAGCCTGGCCCGGCCACGCGGCTCTTTTTTCAGCTCGTCAATCAGGCTCATTGTCCCTCCCAGCGCCTGAACTCACACGATGCGGTGCCGCAGGCACTTTTTTAGAAGTGGCTACGCCACCTTCGCGCCGCCTGTTTCCTATTCTTTCTCCGGTGCAGGACTGTCAGAATCCTGCGGCTCCTTCGACTCGCCTTCAGGTGTTGCGGGCTTTTCGGGCTCTTTCACCGCCGGTTCCTGCGGTTCTTCTTTCTGCGCATCCACCACCGGCGCCGGTTTTGCAGGTTCCTGCGCCTTGGGCGCCGCCGGTGTCTTGGCCTCCGGTGCTTTGACCTCCGGCGCAGGCGCTTCTTCAGCCAGTTTCACCTCGCCGGTAATACTGAAGCTCCTTGACCCGCCCTTTTTCGGCAGCCCGAAGGTCAGCGGCAGCTTGCACGCCTCACGCTCAATATCGGCAAGCGTGCCCGCCTCGCCCGAGATACACACCAGAACACCCAGGTGCGTCCACACGCAGACGAAGAACCTAACTGACTGCCTAACAAGCTCTTTTAGCTTCGGAAGGTTGCTCTTCACAGTCAGTATCTTGAGCATGGCATACCCGGGTGGGACCGCATCCTCGAAGAAACGTTTCTCGTAGACGCCCTCGACAGGCTCGCCTTCACCTTCAGGCTCGAACTCCTCGAAGAAGGCAACGGAACCGGCACCTGATACGCCAAGAGCCGACGCGGCGGCATCGTTCACCCAGACGAAGTTGGCCGCGGGAACGGGCGGTTGGGCATCTGTTAGCGCGCAGGCTCTGAACACTGCTTTCACCTGGGGTTTCGCCCTGAGCGGCACCGTGACCCTCTCTATCTTCGCATCCGGGAACGGGCAGAGCTCGTGCCCCATGCCCTCGACAAGCCGGTGCAGCGGGTATCCCGCATTCACGCTCGTCGAGTAGTTGGAGCCGAAGGTGAACTTGTCAGTCTGAACCTTGTAGAGCTTCGAGGCGAATGAGCCGTTCTTCAACGAGCCCCAGCCGAGCCCTCCGCCCAGGAGGAAATCAGCAAGCGACACGCGCGCGCTGAGCGGCTCGATATGGAAAGCCTTGCCGCTGAGTCTGCTGTAAGCGTCGCTCAGCGACCACTGGGCGGGTATTGTTACCACATCCTGAGAAATCTGCTCAATAAGTCCCACCGGGGAACCTCCGTTTATACGTGTTTTGCTACAAGCATGGCCAGGTCCTGAATGTCGAGCTTCTTGCCCGCCTTCTTGGAGCCTTCCTTGAAGTTTATCATGCACGCGCCGCACGCGGCGACGAGTATGTCCGCGCCCTTCTCCACCGCTTCGTTCACGTGCCTTACCGGTATGTCTGTGGCGAGGTCCGGGTAGGAGCCCACCAGCGGCCCGCCGCAGCACATCGCCTCCTCGCGGTTGTAGTCGAACTCAATGAGCTCAATCTCGGGTATGGCCCGCAGGACTCTGCGCGGCTCCTCGTAGATACCGCAGTGGCGCCCCAGGTCGCACCCGTCGTAGTACAAGACCTTCTTGGGAAGCGGTTTCATGAACGTAATCTTGCCCTGCGAAATGAGCCTGTCCATGAGCTCCGCGAAGTGCAGCACCTCATAGTCACCCTCGGGATAGTCGTGTGAGAGAGTCTTGTAACAGCCGGCGCAGGCGGTGAAGATGGTCCTGGCGCCTATCTCCTTGAACATCTTGACATTCTCTTCGACAAGCCCCTGGAACTTCTCGCGCTGGCCTATGCGCAGAAGCGGGTTGCCGCAGCAGACCTCCTTGGGACTTATCGCGAACTCGATACCGGCCGCCTTGCATATCCTGACCACCGACTTGGCAATCCGGTTGGCCGAGTACGCCGCCGTGCAGCTCATGAAGTAGAGATACTCAGCCTTTTCGGGATTCTCCCACTTGCCGCCGGCCCAGCTTGCGCGGTCCTCCCACGGCTCGTTGTAGGGGTTCTTCTTCTCGACAAGGATGTCGGTGACCATCTTCTGCATCTCGAGGATGTTGCCGCGCTTGGCGAGCTCCTCGCGCAGCGCCTGGTTGATTGCCACAAAGTCAATCCCCGTAGGGCAGAACACTTTGCACGCCTCGCACTGCGCGCACTGGTACACCGCATCGCGCACCTTCTCGTCAGACCAGTCGAGCTTGCCCTCAAGAAGCTTGCGGAATATGAGGAACTTGCCCCGCACCGATTTCGACTCGAACCCCAGCTCCTTGTTTATGGGGCAGGCAAAGCGACAGTAGCCGCACGATGCGCAGGTGTAGAGGTCGCGAATCATCTGCTCCTTGGTCATTGGCGCAGTCGTCATTTTATACCATCTCCAATAATCCTTAGACCGAACCGCGTTAGCTCAATCGGCAGGGCTGCCGCGAACTTGAGGCCCAGCCCCACCACTTCCGGAATACCCCGCATGAACATCATCGAAAGGTTGATAAACTCCTGCGGGATACGCGCCTGCGTCGTCTTGGAAGGATTCAGGATATTGACGGGGTCGAAGTGTTTGCGTATCTTCTTGAGCTGTGCCACCGCCTTCGGCTCGTAAAGGTCGTCCAGGTGAATCGCGTTATGCAGGCCCAGGCCGAAAGGGGCACCGTTCATCTTCTTGGCGAGCGCGCCCAGGTCGCCCGCGTATGAGAACTTGCGGATATAGTCCGCGCTGTCGCGCTCGTCGGCCAGTATCATCACTGCCAGGATAACAGAGTCGTTCTCGCCGCCCAGCGACTCCGCGCCCCACCTGTCACCCTCGCATATCAGCTCAAGCTCCTGCAGCGTCTCCTTCACCGAGCCCAGCGGCACGCGGAAGTCCTGCGCCATGAGGCTGGGCCCCAGCTTCTTGAACGCCAGGCCGATTCGGTAGCGCTCCTTCCACTCCTCCTTCGCCTCTTCCTCGTCGAACTTGTGGCAGCCTGCGAAAATCTCTTCCACCTGCTTGTCAATCTTCGCAAGCTGTTTCTCCGTGCCGTTAAAGGCCAGCGAAATCGTTATGTCGCTCTCCTTGGTGTGGTGGCCCTTGGCCTCGTTTATCATGGACAGAAGGCCCCTGTTGAGGAACGACACGTAGTAGGGCCGCATCGCGGTGACTTTCACAAGAAGCTCGACGCCCTTCTCCATCGGGTCCACGCCGAACAGGTAGTGTTTGCGTCCCGGGAACGGGAACACCTTGAGAATCGCCTCAGTCACTATGCCGAGCGTCCCCTCGTTCCCCACGAAGTAGTGCGAGGACCACGGGTCAGTCTCGACAATGCGCCCGTCGGCCAGCACAACCTTGAGCGAGAGAACCTGGTTGCCGACGCTGCCATACTCGGTAAGACCGATGCCTGCGCCGCCGCCTGTCGCAATGTAGCCGCCGATTGTCGCGGACGCGCCGCTTGAGGGGTTGGCGCCGACCACAAACCCCTTCTTCTGGGCCATGTCAACCACGCGCTTCCACTCGACGCCCGCCTGGACGCGGATGTACTCATCGTCGGTGTTGAATTCGAGAATCTTGTCAAGCTTCGTCGTGTCAATGACAATGCCACCCTCCATGGGCAGCGTCCCGCCCAGAGCCCACGACCCGGCGCCGCGTGTGGTTATCGCAATGTCGTGCCTGTTGGCGTAGGCCAGTATCCTGGAAATCTGCCCGGCATCCTGCGGCAGGACAACCACCTCGGCGCCTATCATGCCGTAGGATTTCAGCAGGTCGTCAGGAATCGAAGAAGCCAGGTCACGCGAGTAGCACAGCAAATCGAACTCGTCCGTGCTGAGCCACTTCTCCCCGACTATCTCTTTCAGATTGTCAATGTGTCTCTGTTCAAGCATCGTTCCCACTCCGTTCAAGCTTTGTGTAAGAAAAGGGGATATGGAGATTTGGGGAGATATGGAGATGTTTATCCTTGCTCACAATCTCCCTATCTCCTCCCTTTATCCCCTTATCTCCATTGGTTACACCCCCTGGTGAAGGCGCAAATCATAGCAACTTGACTTTTTCTTGTCAACTCTTACTTCCCAATTCGCATGCAAACCGTGTCGTTCTTGACACCCATCCGTTGATGCGCGCCGCGCGGATAAAATAGTCACAGTTGCATTACCCCGCAAAAATCAGTAGAATCGCTGCCGGAGTTATTCAGGTGTACCAATGAAACCCAAGTTATGGTCCCTCGTTGCCTGTAGTTTGCTGTTCCTCGCCGGCTGCACCGCACCGCCAGAAACAATCCAGCCTCCCCCTGCCGCAACTAGGCCCGCCACCACACAGCCGAAGGAACACGACATTACTGGCGAACTGAAGCAGAAAATAGACAAACTCATCCACCAGCTTGCAGCCGAAGACTTCACCACCCGCGAAGCGGCAGAAACAGAACTGAGAAACCTCCTGCTTAAGTACTCAAAGAACTTCGATTTTGTCCTGGCACATACGAAGCACCATCTCGATATAGCAAAAGACCCCGAAGTCAAAACCCGCCTCGAACGCATGAAGATTGAACAGTATCTTGAATGGGGGATAACCGGCCCACTTCTCAAGCAGTTCCCGGACATACTCGCGCAACTGACATCACCTGACGGTTTTGACCGCTATAACATCGTGGAGAGACTTGGCAACTCAAAACATCCAGATGCCACCAACACGCTCCTCAAAGCACTGTGTGACAAAGATGAAGATGTGCGAGAAGTCGCGGCAAGAGGACTTGGCCAGATTGGGGACCCAAGGGCAATCGAATCGCTT
>DAOVDS010000243.1 GCA_030669415.1 bacterium | reverse complement strand
TCCTGAAGAAGAAACATGCGCCTGAGAAATATCCGTGTCCCATCTGCGGCACATTGGGCAGGCGCCAGCGCACCAGGACTCATGTGGTTCGACACCTTGCTCACAAACGGGAAGCCTATATAGAAGTGACCGTAGGCGTGTCCAAGCTCACTTGGGCTGCTAAGGTGGGTGAACAGATGGTCCCAAAGCCTGATGTGGAGTGGAAATCGAAAACCACCAAGATACCTGGTGTTTATCCGCGTCCGACGATAGACAAATGGTCAGACAACGTAGAAGACGACCACGAGTATCCTCTTGAGCATACCAATGGCACTGCTCATATACTGAAGTTCGGAAAGGACGGTATTCCAAAACTCATCAATCGTCCAAATCAGTACTATAGGCTAAAAACCAAGAAGGGAGACAATGTCCCACAGATTCTCGCGGGCATTAGGAGTCTGGATGAACTTCCGAAGGAAAAAGTAACTGGAACGATAAGATTGGTGCCGGCAAGAAGGCTTAAAACCTCACCTTAACGGCTGTAGCATAAGGAGAAATTTCATGAATTCTAATCGGCATCGCAGGCACTTGATTGTGTTGAATTTCATTGCTTTTGTCATTCTTGCTATACTCCTCTGCCTATCGAGCAGCCTTTCTCATGCCCAAGAGCGTGATGAGGAGTCTGCTGACGAAGGCAGAAAAAGACTGGAAAAGATAGCGGAAGAAATTGCGGAAAAGATCAAAGAAAAGAGCGGTCATGGAATTGGAACTTTGGGCTCCACTTGGTGGGGGATATGTACCGCAGTCCCCGCAGATGCTCTCAAAGAATCCAGAGGACAGACGGAAGACGAACTGAGAATGTATCTTCTCGCCAGGTTCCCTGTGGGTGAAACCTATGACAAGATAAAGGATATTCTCAATTCCCCTTGGGACGACCACGCCGTTAGAGACCTATGGAAACTCGATGCTTATGCCTATGACGAAGACGATATCCCTCAGCAAAGAGGTATAGTCCTTGACCTCCTTGTGTACGCAGGCACCAAATATCAAAGCGATGTACTCATCCAAGTGCGGTCAATATTGGATGACCTGTTCCAGAAGTTTGGAAAGCCAGAATTGGATGCTACTACGCGAGACAACGCCGTCCTGTTGGCCTTTGTTCGGAACGCTCTCGAAGAATATGGCACATTAGAACTGCTGCCGGAGTCCTTCTGGACTGCAATGGAGCGCGAGGACGTTGGTGAAGACTTACTGCAAGTCGTTGCTAAATTGGGTGACTCAGAAACTCTGAAATGGTTGGAAGACTTCAGAAAGACCTGTGCTTGGCAAAAGGAAATTAACTTGCGTTTTCTTCGCAAGACTATCTCTGAACTCAAAACAAAGACTTCCAATAGAGGGAGCGAAAACAGGAGAGAGCGGGAGGATAAATCACCACAGGATACTAAGCACGCCAAGCCTGAGCATTCCAAGAGGCCGCCAGAAGCAGGAAATGGAAGCAAGGAACGGAATCGTGAGCCTGAGACAGAAGAACCGACGGAAGCAGAAGTACAAAAGCCAAAGCAGACTGCTCAATCGACAGAATTGCCTGCGTCAGGGGTGAGGAAAGAGAGTTCCAGTAGCTCAGCGTGGCTTGTTCCGCTTGGCGTTGTGTTGCTTGCCGTAGCCTTTGTATTCGTGATTGCTCTGCGCGCCCGAAAACGCAGAGCATAGCCCAACTTACAGGACAGCAGTTGAACTTATTCGGCCCATGTCCTCCAATTCTTCCGCGAACCAGCCAAGACCCACCCCCACCGCCCGGCATAGATACAAGGGGTGTTCCTATTTCCCAAACAGCGCCAAGAGGCCCAAGGCGCCCAACACGCAGGGTACAGTTATGTGGCGTGCGTCTGTCAGCGCGTGTAGGACGAATTCCTTCAGGCCTGCCTCGGGGTTGTATCTATCTAACTGCACCGTCCAGTGGTCATCATACTCCCTGAGTTGGAGCGAGTTGGTGCGCCGGTTATCCCGGTAGACTCGCTTTGCCTTGAGCGGCATGCTAAGCCAAGAGGGATGGAAACCGCTCGGGACACTTTGCAGGTCCGCCTTGCCCAGTGCGAAAACTATAGTTTCCGCACGCCGAATTCGTGGCTCTGGAACTCTCTATTTCTCTGAAGCTTCTTTGCCGATTTCTCCAGACAATTTCGCACGGGCTTGCGCTTCAGTCATGTCGTACTGTTGTGCTCCGATAGCGGCTGAAAACACTTGACGCAACCAGTTAGAGCGGATAAAGTTCATCCAGGCGCCTGGTCGTCTCACGAAAGGAGTACGCCTCCGATGGCCCAAGTCAGATCCGACCTTATAGCGGGCTATACCCTAAGGAACGTTATTGGCAAGGGAGGAATGGGGATTGTCGTCAAGGCATTGCAGCACAGCCTTGACAGAACAGTCGCAATCAAGCTGCTTTTACCCAAACTTGCCGAAGATGCCGAGTTTATCCAAAGGTTCCTGCGGGAAGCGAAGACTGCTGCGAAGCTCAATCACCCCAACATAGTACAGGTCCTGGACGCGGGGAAAGCGGACAGCCACTACTACATGGTGATGGAATACGTCGAAGGGGCACCGGTGTCGAGGATTCTCAAAGCTCAGGACGGCCGGATGGAAGAAAGGGAAGCGCTGGAGATTGCAACCAAGGTGGCTGATGCGCTTGAGGCCGCGGAGGCAAAGGGCCTTGTTCACAGAGACATCAAGCCGGAAAACATAATGATAGCGACAAGCGGCGAAGTGAAGTTGTGCGATATGGGACTGGCCAAAAGCACCAGCGGCGAAGCCGGGCTGACCCAAGAAGGTTCCTTTGTCGGAACACCGTACTACATCTCGCCGGAACAGGCAAAAGGCAAGACGGTGGACATCCGGAGCGACATCTATTCGCTTGGCATGACACTGTACCACATGCTTAGCGGGAGGCGCCCGTTCGAGGGAGATACTATCAAGGTACTGGCAAACCAAATTGACCTTAACAAGAAAGTTCGCCCGCTCAGGGAGATTAATCCATCTATATCCCCGGCGACAGCCGAAGTTGCGAGGAAGATGACTGCCAAACGTCGTAGCGAAAGATACCAGTCTCTCCAGGAGCTCAAAGGCGCTCTCCGCGCCGCACTCAAGAAGCTTGACACCGCCGGGGCCGCCCCGCGCAAGATGGGGTCGAGAGTCCACCGGGCCCCGGCAAGAGATAGGCAGGTTGGCAGGGGCGACTCCAGGGTTGGCAGCAAGGTCAGACGGGCAGCCGCCTCAAGAGCGGCGCCCCGGCCGGCGTCTTACGCTGAAGGGGAAGAAGTTTATGCCAAAAAGTCGCCTATACCGATTATCGCGGGCGTGGGTGTCCTGGTCGTTATTATTGTTATCGTCGCATTAGCGGTTTCCGGTGGCAATGGAAAGGCTCCACATTCCGGTCGGGGGGACGAACTCGCCTCCAGCACAGGTACAGGAGAACCCGAGCCCCGGGGCGGGCACCGGACGCCGGGGCCCAGCAGGGAGGGGGAACTTGCGCCAATAGACGAGCCAGGAGTACCAAGCACCGGTGATGACTGGCGGAAAAAGCAGCAACTGGAGGAAGAGAGTCTCAGGCAATTGAGGTCCCAGATTGAGAAGTTCCTCGCCAGCCAGCGTTTTGAAGAGGCAAGACAGTTCATCCGGGTTGTCAACACCCAGGGCAAAAGCAACATCTATCTCACCGGCATTGAGGAGTTGAAGTACGAAATTGAGAAAGAGTGGAAGAAATACACCAACTCGCAAATCGAGCGCATCAACGCTCTGGTCTCTGGGGGTAAGCTGGAGGAAGCTTCCCGCATGGTGAAGCAGCTCGCTTCGGACGGCGAAGCGTCCATGCAGGAGAGCATCCAGCCGCTCCAGGACCTCATTGCTGCAAGAATAAAGGATTTGCGAGAAAAAGAGGAGAAGGAGAAGGCAGCTTCTCTTGGCACCAAGCTGTACGCGGCCGGGCTCTGCGAAGCCGCAACAGCCATACTTGAGGGCCGCTACGAAAGTGCGCTTGAAGCGGCTCGTGCCAAAGTGCCCGAGGCACAGAGGGAAATCCTCGCGAGGCAGCTTGCCTCCTACGTTGGAATGTTCGATGCTCTTGAGAAGAAAATGGCCAGCCAAGTAGGCGAAAAGCTTTCAATCCCATTAATCTCCGGCCAGCCCGCCAACGGAGACTTCATGGGGACAAAAGATGGCCGGCTGGCCTTCGACGTAGACGGCGAAGTTCTGTTAGTGCCGGTCGCTCTGTTTGAGCCTGATTCAGTCCTCAATCTTCTAAGGGAACATGCTTTCGGCCCTCTTGCGCGCGGCTGGTTCTGCATGCAGAATCTCTGGTTCGCCCAGGCAAAGGCAGAGTTTAAGGCAGCGAAAGCGTCAGGCGAGGAGTTTGGGCAATTCTTTGTCAAGCTAATTGATGAGAACGCGAAAGAACTGGCAAACGCGTGTCTGCCGCTGCTGCAGAAGCCCGGCAGCAAGCTGTGCGATAAGGGAAACCTTCTTCCCGCATTCATCTGGCATAACGCGCTGGAAAGCCTGCTTGAGCAAGCAGGCACCACGACGCTGCTTGAGAGCACCCAGAGTATTACCAGACATATCCTTGCCGAGGTGGTCAAGAAAGCGCAGTCATCGGCAAGCAAGAAAAAAGACTCTGAGCGGTTGAGCGCGGCCTACGCCGCTGAAATGACCCAGTTCGCATACCAATGCATGACTGAAGGAAAGCCTGACATAGCACTCATAGCTCTCGAAAAGGCGCTCAATTTCGACAGTGAGAATCCGTACGCCGCAGCCCTCAAGAAAAGGCTGGGGAAAGCAGTAGACAGTAGACAGTAGAAGAGGAGCTTGCACAAAGGGGTTTTGGGGGGAAAGAGCCAAAGAGAATTATCTCCCTATCCCCTTAATCTCCATATCTCCTTTTCTTACACATTTGGAGGAGAAAATGAAGGCGAAATTCGCTCTGCCTGCAACAGTACTCGGATTTACCCTTGTATTCCTGCTTTTGCCCGCGTTTGCCGATAACAAGGAAATGGCCGACCTTTACTTCAACACAGGCATGAAAGCCCTCGAAGACGGCAAGGTCGAGAAGGCCAGAGAGCAGTTTGAAAAGGCGCTCAAGAGATACCCGTGCCACGCCGGTGCGGTTGTCGAACTCGGCAGACTTATCACCGAGGCGCTCGACAGTAAGGCACTCATCAAACTGTACAGCGACTGGCTGAAAGCCCTCAAGTCTAATGATAATGCTACGCAGAAACAGCTTGAAGTATCAGAGAAGCTCAAAGCAGAGCTTAGGTTCCTTGAGGAGCTTGACAAAATTGACAAACAATACGCCAGGAAGTTCGTCACTCTTGCCAAGTCACTCAGACGCAAAGACGAATCGGCCGCAGCCGAAGCGTGCCAGAAAGCGCTCGAGCTGGACCCGGAAAACTCCTACGCGGCTGGATTGTACAAGAGAATCGCAGGCAGCGAACCCCCGAAAAAACTCACCAAAGTCAAGCTGGGCAACGCTCTTCTCTCAGAGGACTTCAGCAAGCCGAGCAATATGTGGTACCAGAGGGAAGGATACGCTTTCTATGAGAAGGAGAAATTCGTCGTCAAGTCAGACCTTGAGGCCCCTTTCAGTGCTCGATACAGTGTTGACTTCAAGCCCGGCGATTTCTATGTCGAGTCCGAAATCCAACTGGCCGGGAAGGCCAAGGCAGGTACGGCAGGGGGCATCTGTTTCCGTGTAAACGCTAGCAACACATTCTACACATTCATGATTGCTCCGGATGGCAAATTCGGAGTCTGGCTTGTCAACGCGGGCTACAAGAAAGACCTTACAGGCAAAGAAGTAGGACCAGAGACCGACCTCACCTGCTGTGCCCAGTCAAAACACATAAAACGCGGCAAGGCAAAGAATACTATCGCAGCCGCATTTGTGGGCAGCAAGCTCTTCTGCTATGTAAACAAACACCTCATCTTCACTTGCGAGGAGAATACATTTCCGAATGGCACATTAGGCTTCATGGTCAACAAGGGAAACAACATATACGCATACGACAACTTCAAGGTTTACGAGGCATCTCTGCCGGGGAAATAGCCCCTGCCTGCGCTGGCTGCCTGGTCTTCCCGGGTTATCTGGTTAAGGTCTGAGGTTTCCGGCGCGATGGTCTGCTGGCGGGATTGACCTCTACCCAGTCTGTCATGCCGTGAGTTCAGTTAGGAGGAAACTATGAATAGAATCTTCACTATCGCGGAAAGTATTCGGGTACTTATCCTTGACTCTTTCAGGTCTGTATTCAAACATACAATTTGGACTAGATTGCCGTAAGAAGATCAGACTTTCCGCAGGACAGCGGAGTGGAGCTGACCTGCAGCCCTTAGTTTTCAGGGCTGCGTTATCTTCGTGACGAATATGTCTTTCGATCCCGCGCTTGTCTTTTCGTCGGTTTCGCCCCAATCCTCAGCGAAGTTGGTAGTTTCCAGGAAGAATCCGGCTATGTAGATGTTGCCGCTTTCGTCAACACAAATGGCACGCGCTTCATCATCACCCGATGCGCCCATCCTGCGCGTGGAGGCATAGTCGCCACTGGCGGTTATCTTTGTAACAAATATGTCGCTTACTCCTGCGCATGTTTTTGTGTCGCTGCTACCCCAGTCTTCGGCGAAATTGACTGTCGCACTTCTGAAATATCCCGTCACGTATACATTGCAGTCGGTATCTGCACAAATGCCCATG
>DAOVDS010000261.1 GCA_030669415.1 bacterium | reverse complement strand
CCGGTGCCTTCTTCACGCGCTGCGCTGGATGCGTCTATTGCGACCTTCACGGAGACTTGCCCTCCTGCTCGTAGTACCGGCGCAGGATCTCGCGGTACTTGTGGGCATCCGGCTGGTCCGGGTCAAGTTCCAGCGTGCGCTCGAGGTGGTGGATAGCCTTATGCGCCTGAGCCGGCCTTGTGATAAAAAGGAAGGCGAGGTTGCGGTGTGCCATGGCGAAGTCGGGGCGCAGCTTCAGCGCGGCCTGGTACCCGGCGAGGGCCGGGTCGAACTTGCCTTGTTTCTTGTAGATGTTGGCCATGTCGAAATGTATTTCCGCGGCGAACGAGCGCAGTCGGCTCTCGCCGTATGGCTCAAGCAGCGAGAGGGATTTCTCGAATTGGACAAGCGCCTCGTCGTAGTCGCCTTTCTTGCTGAGAATCTGCCCGTATGTCATGCGCACCTTGGCATTGTAGGGCACCACAGTGACTGCCTGTCGGTAGAGGGTAAGCTGCGAGTGCCAGTCGCCAACCCTGCGAAGCGTCCGCGCAAGAAGCAGGGCGAAGAGAGCAGGCAGTACCACAAGCACAGCGATGCGCGTGCGCCTGGCGCTCCACTTTCTGGAAAGACTGCGCCTGCCGGCATCAAGAAGGATGGCGACAACTATGCAAAAGCCGATGCCCGGCAGGTAAAGCAGTCGCTCCGCCATGATTGTGCCTATCAGGAAGACGAGATTTGAGACAATGACAAAGCCGATGGCGAAAAAGGCGATGCCGAAAAAGACATTTCGATTTCTCCGGTAGGAGTATATGAGCGCCCAGACGACAACGGCAATGACAAAGAGCGCGGCAATACTCTCGGACGCTGTTGCGGGAGTAATCTGCGGGTAGGAATAGTCGTGGGCGAGCGTGACAGGCGCGACAAGCCGGAAGATGTATGCGAGCATGACCTTGCCTGCGGTGAAAAACCGCGCCGGCTGCGAAAGTGCCACAAGCGGGTTGTCAAGCACCGAGACGGTTCCACCCACCCCGATGCCCCCGACAACCGCCAGGCGCACGCCCAGGTAGACTATAACAACACCGATAAACAGGGAATAGGGGTAAAGCAGCCTGCGCCCCAGGCTGCGGAAAAACTCCTTGAAGCCGCCCTCGCGGGTGACAATGTCCCACAGCATTACAAGCCCGAGGGCGACGACTGCGTGCTCCTTGGAGAGCAGCCCCCCCGCAAGACACGTTAGTGATGCTGCGAGGAACAGGGGCCTGTGTTTCCCGTTCTTCAGGGATTTCGCATAGAAGATCAGGGCACCCAGAACGAAGAAGGTGGCCAGCAGGTCGGTCCTGCCGACGACCGGCGCGACAGCCTCGGAGTTGACCGGATGCAGCGCGAAGAGCCAGCCGGCGACCGCGGCCGTGAATGAGCTTCGGGTCAGCCTGAATACAAGTAACACCACAAGCACGGCATTTGCCGTGTGGATAAGCATGTTGACAAGGTGATAGTGCCAGGGAGAAGGCCCGCCTGCCTGGTAGTTGGCGGCGAAGGAGGTGACAGTCAGCGGACGGTAAAGCCCGGTTGTGCCCATCCGGGTTCCCTTGGCGTACCCTGATGCGAAAATCCGGGGCGTGCTGGACAGGCCCCGGGCCAGCGGGTTGTCCCGAACCACGGGGATGTCGTCGAAGACGAAGCCGTTGTTGAGGGTAAGTACATAGGCCAGAATCGCCGCAGCGCCCACCGCAACGAGAGTCCAGGTGCGCAGGTGTAGCCGCTGCGATGAGTCTGCGGGAATCTTGCTCTGGTCCTGGGCCAACTCTTCTCCTCTGAAGCTGGCCCAAATACTATCAGGGCAGACCCTTGCGTGTCAAGCTTGCCCTGCAGCATCGCTCTTAGTAGAGTATCTGGCCGAGTATGTCGTAGTCCCCGCTGTAAAGGCCGGCCCAGGTTGCGAGGAACTCGCCATCGGAGGTATTTGAGCAGAGTGCGGGCGATATGCTGGTTACGGCATCGTCGTTTATCAGGACATTGCCGCCGAGCTGCATTGCCCCGGCGGAGAGCGACTGGCCGAATATGTCAACGCTCCCGTAGCGCTCATCCTCCCAGACGATAATGTACTCGCCCTGATAGTCGTTGTAGGTGAGTGCCACGTTGTTCTGGTCGGCGTAGTTGGGGCTAATGATGAAAGCGCCGTGGAGCAGCAGGCCGTTTGCCTGCACCTCCTGGGCTGTAATGTCGTAATCGCCCAGGTAGTTGTCCTCCCAGGTGACGAGGAACCTGCCGTAGTCCAGGTTAAAGGCGATGGCGGGGTACTCCTGGTCGCCGGAGTCCGTGTTTATCTCGAAATCGCTGCCGACAAGGCCGCCGTCATAGGCGACAATCTGCCCGTAGAGGTCGTAGGTAGTCGAGAAATCCATGAACGCCACCATGTAGCGGTCGTTTATCGTGTCATACGCGACGACCGCCGACTGCTGGTCGCCCGCGGTCGGCGTTATCACGAACTCTCCCGCCGGGTCGGCCGTCCCGTCCGCGTAGATGATGATGCCGAGTATGTCACGGTCGCCCCCGGTATCTTCATCCCAGGTGATGAGATACTCGTTCAGGTCGGGGTTGTACGTCACCTGCGGGTCGCGCTCATCCTCGGCGACGGTGGTTGCGATGGGGAAGTTGGAACCTATAAGCGCGCCGGAGACTGCATCAACAAGCTGCCCCCAGATGTCGGAATCGCCCGCGTTGTAGTCCTCCCACACGACCAGGAACTCCTCGTCCTGCGAGTTGTACGCCGCCTTGGAGGCGAGCTGGTCGCCGGATGCGGTGCATAACAAGATTTCCGTGGAGGCCGGGTCGGCGCGCAGCGTGTCAAAGAAGCGCGCGTAGATGTCGTAGTCAACCCCGTCACGCGCATCCTCCCAGGTGACGAAGTACTCGTCCGTGTAATAGGCGTAGACGCAGGCCGGTCCCTTCTGGTGAAGCGTCGGGTTGGCGAGGTCAACGTTGTAGTTGACAAAACCAATGTAGGAGACAGGCGGGTGGGCAGTGACAACTCCTCCTCCGCAACCTATAAGCGTTAGAATGGCCAGAAGCACAACTCCAGAAGAAAGCTTCATGTCAGCACCTCCTTGTTACTCTTCTCTTGCGCCTTAATAGACGGCTACCGCCTTGCTGATATTCAGGTGTATTGTGTCCTGCCCGCCCTCACCAGGTCAAGAAAAAAGTGCCGGTGCTACCGGCGCCCGGAGTCATCCCGGTAGAGGTCGTAGCCGCGGGATTCGAGTTCCCTGCGTATCGTGTGCCAGACGGTGCTGCCGAGCTTCAGGACCCGCTTGGCATAGTAGGCGGCGGCATCGTGCTTGTTGATTAGGACGAACAGAAGCGCCATGGCGTTGTTGGCGGGGATGTAGTCCTGGTTGAGCTTGAGTGCTTTCTCGATTGCGCCAAAGGCTTTTTCCTCGTCACCGTTGAGCAGCAGGGCAACGCCCAGGTAGGTGAACGCCCACGTGTTCCCATTGGGACTGTCCGCGAGAATCGCCTCATAGGCTTCCTGGTCTCTCAGCGCCGCCATGACCCGGCCGTGAAGCTCCTTCGCCTCGGCGTTGTCGGGCTCTATCTGCAGCACGGCCGCAAGCTCTTCGTGCGCCTCGAAAATGGCACCAACGCGCTGGTCGAAGAGGAGTCTGGCGAGCTCGACTCTCGCCGCCACGAAGCGGGGGCCTTTCAGAACAGCCCTGCGGTACTGCCTTTCCGCCTCTCGCAGATTGCCTGTTAGCATGAGCACCCGCCCGGCGTAGAAATGCGGCTCCGCCGCCAGTGGCAGCAGCTTCCTGGCCTGCGCATACGCATCGAGCGCCTCGCCAAATCGCGCCAGCGCCCTCTCGGGCCTGCTCTCATCTTGCAGCTTCAGGCCGAGCCGCACGTGGACCTGGCCGAGGTTTATAAACCGCATCGCCATGACTTCGTCGTGGTATCGGTATACCGGCAGGCACACAAAGATGAAAAGACCCACAAGCGCAACGGCAGGCTTCAGAAGGGCCTTCCAGTCATGCTGGCGCACCTTGTCGATAATCCAGAACGTGGCATACGCATCCGCCGGCAGGAGCACAAGCATCACAGGCAGGCGGTAGCGCCCGAACACGAAGAATGCAATTACGCTTGCGGCGTAGACAATCCCGAAGATGTAGAGAGGGGCAAACTGTTTTCGCCTGCGCCAGAGAAGCGCCAGCCCAAGGAGGCCGAAAGGCGCGATAAAGCCGAAACGTACGAAGTTCATGCGAAGAAGCTGCGAATAGCGCTCCATGAAGTAAATCGACTGGTTGTCCGCAACCTCGTAGTCGTTGAAGAACAGGAGGAACTTCTTTCCCTGAAGCGCTGCGGCGGCCCCGGGGTTGTCCCACATCCAGCCCAGGGCACGGTTACGGTAGAAGGCGGAGACTTCGCCCGCGGACATCTCGCGGCCTGTGGACTTCTCGGCGAATTCGCGGAAGGACTTCTCCTCGTAGTAGGGGTTGGCAGTGACGAACTCGGGCGGCTCATACGCGCCGGTGCGGTTGCCGCCGTGGTTGCCGATGAAGAAGTTCTGGCCCGCCTGGCTTGTCACAAGCGCGAACTCGCCGCCTGCGGCCGCGTTGCGGATTGCTACAGGCAGAATCACCACAACCAGCCCGGCGAGATAGAACCAGAGCCCCTTGAGCTTGACGGTGTGCCTGTCGCGCAGGTGCCGGATGAGATGCCATGCCGCAAAGGCCGCCGCGATAAGCAGGTAGTTCTCACGCACGAGTCCCGCGGCCGCCCAGGCCAGCCCGCAGGCAAACCACAGGCCGGGCCTGCGCGAGTCGCGCGCCCGCAGCAGCAGGTAGAGCCCGAGCGCCCCGAGGAAAATGGAAAGCACTGTCTTCATAATCATGGCATCGTAGTAGATGAAAGGCGCGAACGCGGCCCCGGAAACTCCGGCAAGGAGTGCGGCCCTGCGGTCGAACAGGCGCCGCGTTATAAGGAACACAAGCACGCAGCTTGCAGACCCGATAGCCGCCTGAATCAGGCGCACCGCGAAGAGGCTGGTCGTAAGGAAGCGGTAGATAACGCCAAGGAAATAGGCGTAGAGAGGCGACTGGTAGAAAATACGCTCGCCGACCCAGTCGCCCGCGGCTATCTGTGAGCCCCAGTCCGAGTAGCGCGCGCAGTCAATAACGAGGTTCTCGAAAAACGGTGAAACGCTTATCTCAAGCACGTAAATGAGGCGCAGCAGAAATGCAATCCCGAAGATGGAGACGGCAAGGATGAAATCCGTCGACCTGAAGAAGCTGCTCTTCCCCGGCTGCTGGGAACCTGCATTTGCATCCATGTCAAACCTAAAAACAGAGCCCGGCGCTTCCCGCCAGGCTCATGTTTTCAATGTCGCGCAACTTACTTGTTCTGTACTTGAACCTTGACGCGGAAGTCACCGCTGCTCGAGTAGTTCGGCCGCACGCCCACACCCAGGTACAGCTTGCCACTGCTGTCCGCAACCCCCTTGTAGGAGGAGCCGACCTTGAACAGCTTGCCGTTACGGCCTATCTTGCCCATGAGCGCGCCCATGGGGATGCCGGAGAAATGCGTGCTGCGCGACGGGTTGCCGTCGGGCGTCGCGCTTATGCCGTAGCTGCGGATGTGGACGGTGCCCGTGGCCTTGATGACTATCTTCTCGCCCTTCTTGATTGTGAGGCCCGTATCCATCATGGCGTCCGTCCCGGCGTTAGCGCTGCCGCTGACGACTACGGCTTTCTCAGTGAAGGAAGGCTTAGTCACCACGAGCGTCTTCACATCCTTCTTCTGGGCCGTCATGGTGCCGTAGCGGGTCTTGATTATGAAGGTCTCGACCATGAGCGTGCCGCGGATGGTGAACTTCTGCGTCACTATCTCATCGTCATCAATTATCTCTTCCGCGTCGGCCGGCGTCGCCGCTTCAATGTCCCTGGCAAGCTTCTCCGCCCGCGTCTTCACCTCTATGTCATCGCTCTTGGCCGCCTCGCGCAGCTCCTGGAGCGCGACCCTGCCGAGCCCCGCAAGCTCCTTGGAAGCCTCCTCGCGCACCTTGAACTCCTGGTCGCCGAGCTTCTCTATCAGGCTGTCTATCTCCTCTTTGAGCTTCTTGTTGGCGTTTTTGCCAATGCGTATCTTGATAACCTGGTCGCGCGGCACGACGAGCTTGCCGTACTCAGTCTCGACC
>DAOVDS010000257.1 GCA_030669415.1 bacterium | reverse complement strand
GGGGAGACAATGCGCATTTAGATGTGGGTATTTTCATTTAACCTCCTTGTCCCACACTATAATTATATCACAGGTGCGTGCCTTCGGCAAGCGTTTCGCAGGTGTTTGCGGGGTCATTTACTTCTCCACCGAATCTGAATCCGGGGACACGTAACAAGTACATGTCCCCGGACGACCTGCCAGAATGGCACAATCCACCCGCTTCCAGCAGTGCCATTCTGGCACTCCATTTTGAAGTATTTGAAAATCAAGCCAAAGTTCCGGGTAATCCTGCCGATAGATGATGATGCCGCGCCACACATCCATTATCTCGCCCCCGAGAAGGAGGTCACGCATGGCCAGTCTCTGTCCACGTTATCTGCCGGTGAAGTGTCTTGTCGCATCAATCGCGGTCTTCTTGTTCCTGTGTTACACGGGCGAAGCGCTCTCTCAGGAGAAGGAGCAGAAACTCACGCCGAGGCAGAAGGAGATACTCACAGGTATCGCCAGGTACGCGCCCTGGGACTGTCCCGACAGGTGGGTTTACGAGCTCGGCCCGCCCGCAAAGCGAAATGACCTGCTTAGAGAGCGCATGCTCAAGACCGAATCATGGATTCACTTCATCGCCTACGCCGCGCTCCTTGAATGGCATTCCGAACAGGCGAAGACCACGCTCAAGCATTTCCTCGACAAGCTCCCCAAACTGGAGTCGGGCAAGATTCGCCAGAACATAATCTTCCTCATCGCCTTCAGCGCGCCGGACGCGAAAGAAATGCTCGGCAAAATCTTCGAGTCAAAGGATGTGAAAATAACGGACGAAGACCGCAACGATGCCGGCTGTGCGCTTGCCATGCTCGGGGACGACAAGGCGGCCGAGTGGTTCGAGAAAAAGTTCAAGGGGTCAGACTGCATGCTGGGAAGACCCGTCTTCACGTTCAGCGACTACGCGGCCGAAGAGGAGAAGGGAGACCGCCAGGCTACACGCTCTTACCGTACATGGGAAGTACTCTTTGGGAAGTCATACTTCCGGCGCCTGGAATTCCTCTGCCGCTCCAACATCTACGGCATGCGCAAAAGTGTCCGCACACGCGAGGATACAGATAAGCTTGCTCAAAGATTCCTCCCGCTGTTTCCCGCGAAGTGGCCGGGACATCCCGGCTGCGACGACTTCGCCATGCGGATGCTGAACTACGCTATCGCCGGGAAGGACCGTTCCTCTGCCTATCTCTGGGCACAGAGGGCGACTCTCCTTCCGGACCAGGACTGCCACGAGCCAATGAAAAAGGTCTTCACGGCACTTGCCGAATCACAGCTTTCCATCCGCGAGATTGACAGGATACTCGATTCGCCTGACGGGAAGCACAACCGGAACTTCCTTCAGTATACTCGCTTTCTCGCGCTGGCCCGGGAGGACAGGCACCGCGCGCTGGGTTACTTCGACGCCCTCGCACTTGCGGACAAACACAGCTTCTTTGCGCACGCAAGGCAGCTCGCCGCCGGCTCGCCCGTTCCGCAGGGCATGCGAAAAGGTGTGGACAGTGACCTGACCCTCAAGATACTCGTAGATTTCCCCAAGCGGTCCAGAAAGCTCGGAGAAACCCTCTGGGAGCGCAAGGAAGAAATCGCCGACGAAGACTACCTCGGTGTGCTTAACTACCGCGAGCGCCAGGTAGCGCTTAGGACACGCCTCGCCCGTAAAGACTCCATCTCCCTGAGCGCCGAGAGCATAGCGCGCCAGTACCGTACTATCCTTGAACTGGCCAATCTCGAAAAGCTCGAAAAGGCCCAGGCCGACCCGGCCAAGAAAGCCGACCTGCGCTACAAGCAGGCGTCAATCGTCTACAACAACAAGGACACCTTCTTCCCCGCCTGGGCCAGGCATCACCTGAATTTCGGCTACAGTCTCAACCAGGTGCGCTATGACGATAAAGGCGACGAACGCCTCAGGAACTATGCAGCCAGAGCATTCTACCTGCGAAGGGCTTACGACCTCTTCGCCTCCCTGCTTAGAGATTTCCCCGCGTATGAAGGCAAGGACAAGGTTCTCTTCTCCCTTGCCAAGTGCTACGCCAAGCTCATGGATTACCGCCCAGCCAAGGGTGTCGATGTCTGGACCTATCCTGACCAGCCGCCCAAAGGCAGCAGGGAAGGAAAAATAGAGTACGGTCACAGGCGCGTCGCAGAGCTTTTCCGTAAAGTCGTAGACCAGTGCCCCACATCAACACTTGCCGACGATGCCCAGCGCGCAGCCGAATACCGCGAGAAAATGACGCGCATACTGCGCATCAAGAGAGAAAAGGAAGAAAAACGCCAACAGCGGTAGCATAGTCTGGTATTAGTGTATCTTTTTACCAAAATCGGTGACAATGCGTCTTCCGGCCGAATATCCCGACAGGCTCTTGTTTTGCCCTTTGACACATATTGGCTTCTACCATACAATTCGCGTGAAATGTTTGTTGCCGTAATTGTCATAGTTGGTCTTGTTCTCTGGACGGTTTTCATTTTCGCATTCTGCCATTTTTCCATCAAAGCCGCCATGGAGTCGTGGGCAAAGGAAAACGGCCTGCGTATCGCAAGCTGGAAATGGCACTTCCTGAGTTTCGCCGCAAGGAGTCCCTTTGCACGGAAATTCAGGATGTACGGTGGAGCAACCTGTCACCTGACTGTTGAAGATACCGAAGGAAATACGCGAAGAGTGTGGGTGAGAATGCAGCAGACTCTCTGGAATCCAATTGGCAAGATTGCCGAGGTAGTGTGGGACGAATGACACAAGCGCTCACAGTTATCGGATTCCTTGTCGGCTGGTTTGTGTTGGTTCAGTTCCTCGAAAACCTTGCCTACGACAGCCGGCTTGAGAAGTGGGCCAATGAACACAAACTACGCATCCTCCACCAGAAAAAGTATTTCAGTATCGGGAGGAGCCGGGTGTATGATGTGACTCTCGAAGACTGCAACGGTACAACGAAAAACGCTCGCCTGCGAATACGCCAACCCTTCATGAAACTGCACTTCGAAGTTGAAATAGATTGGCAGACTTAGCCCGGATATTTCATGAGTGTTCGGCGGTTGTGTACTCAACTGATTATTCTGTCATGTGTTGCGGCGCGGAATCTGAGTCTTGCGATTTGACACGCCCTTCGCCGCCGGCGGAGCGATTTTAGTCTCAGGCAAGGACGCACAACCGAGGCACCGCAGGCGTATCAGTAGATACGTCGAGGAGCCGAGGGCGGAGGACGCAGCCTGGGGCGAAAAGCGCCCGCCGGACGCTGAAGACTTATGAAATATCCGGGTTAGTCTCTGCAGTTCTCTGCGGTGCCGCAGGCGCATTTTACAGGAGTGGCTTCGCCACCTCTGCGCCTCTGCGGTAGAAGGAGAGGTCAGTGTTCTATCAGGTATTTCTCGAACTTCTTTAACTGGCGCTGGGTGACTGAACGGCGGGTCTTCTTGATTGTCTTCTTCAAATCGGCCTGCGAGATGGAGCGGTCGACATCCTCGCGCACCGAGTCCAGGAACGCCTCCTGGGCCGTGTTGGCGCAGACGTTGCGGATATCGGCGCCGGAGTAGCCCTCGAGCATATCGGCAAGCTCGTCAAGGTTCACATCTTCGCTCAGGGGTCTACCCTTCAGGTTGATTTCGAGGATTCTCTTTCTCGCCTTTCGGTCGGGCAGGTCAATGTAGATAAGCTCGTCGAAGCGGCCCGGTCGAAGCACCGCCGCGTCGAGCAGCCACGGCTCGTTGGTGGCTCCGACGAAGAGCATGGGGTTGCCTTTGGGAGCATCAAAGCCTTCGAGCTCGGCAAGTATCTGGGGCACGACGCGCTGCATGACGGAAGAGCTTGAGCCGGAACGCCGGGGGATAAGCGACTCAATCTCGTCAATGAATATGACCGAGAGCTTGTGTTTTCGCGCTCCCTTGAAAAGCTCGGCAATGTTCTTCTCCGCCTCGCCGACCCATTTCGACATGATTTCCGAGGGCTTCACAGTGTAGAACGGCGCGTTGACCTCGTTGGCGATGGCGCGGGCAATCATCGTCTTTCCCGTCCCGGGCGGGCCGAAAAGCAGGATGCCCCCTCCGGGCAGCATGCGGTACTTTTTCGCCTTCTCGGGGAACTTCAGGGGGTAGATGACGCGTGCGTAAATCTCTTCCTTGACATCTTCGAGGCCCGCAATGTCGTCGAAGGAAATCTCAGGCTTCTCGGCTACGGCGAACTTCGACTCGCCTCCTTCGCCTTCCGCCTCGTGTGCGCCCTCGCGGCCGTCGTATGCCGGGGCGTGCTCAATCTTCCTGGCGAGCTCGAGCAGCTTGTTGGCATTCTCTATGCGGCTCTTGCGGATAAGGCCGTCGGACTTCTCGGACAGCTTGAAGAGAAACTCGGACGCCTTCAACAGAGCGTAGCGCGCGCGGGGATAATCGCCCCCGGCGTAGGCCTTGAGCCCCTCTTTCTTATAGTTCTCGAAGTGTGTCAGATAAAATTCAGTCGCAGCCATGAGTTCTGTCATTCTCTTAGTTTTCGCTGGATTTCCGTGGCGATGTCTTCGGCAATAGAAATCGCTCTCAGGGCATCATCCTTGTCAAATGCCTCTGAAGGAATTCCACCCGGCAGCCCATTGAGATACCTCGTGGGAATGTAGTACTTATCGAGAACGCGCCAGCGTTTGCAGAGATTGGACAATTCCTTGTCGAGTTTCGCCGCCACCATGCACAGATCGCGTACAGAATGACCCCGGATATCTGGTGCGCCTTTTCCGTAGAGAAACGCCTTGATGAATTTCTCTGCTGCCTGTTGGGCAAGGAAACACGCAACGTTATACCGGCTGCCACCAAGGACAAACTTGGCGTCATCGAGGTCGTGAAGTGCCTGTTGCAGCCATCTTTCCGAATCTTCTTCGGGGCTTCTTTTCATACAATACTTTCCCTGTCGCAAGTATTTCTCTAACGAATCTCCTGGACTTCTCAAGCCTCTTCAGTTCGGCAGGTGTGTAAATCAGGAAATCCACTGCGCAACAGCCATCTGTGGCTTCAAAGAATTCGTCCGGCCGGTCGAGGAATCTCTTCCGGGTCTTCTTCACTATGAGAAGGTCAATATCGGAGCATCTGTGAGTATTCCCGCTAACCAGCGAGCCGAAGAGTATTACCTTCTCGACGTCGCACTTGATAATGGCAGGAAGTATCCGCTCCAGCTCCGCCTGAAGCATTTTCTTCCTCTTTGCACCAAGACCTGTCGTGATAGGCATCTACATTACCCCTACCCATATGCACAAGGTTTTACTTGTCCTGCTTTCCCGATATGCTCTGCAGCGCCCTTGCCCGAAATCCGAGAATCGTAATACCTACGACTTCCCTTTTCTTTTCGTCGTAACGCACAACAACCCCTTCACCGATGTCTGCCCCCACAGCGGGACGAGGCTTGCCGACGGAGATATACAACACATCCGCTTCCTCGTCGTATTCCCAGTTGAGCGCCGGTGCGTTCTCGAGAATCTTCAGCGCTTCCATATCACTCTCTTCACAGATATTATGTTCCATATATCAGTTTTCCATCTTTAGCATACCCGGCGGCCAGAGATGTTTCACTTTCAAGTTCCTCGGCAGTCAAGGTAATAATATCGAGAGGCACAACGAATTTCTTAATCGTCGCGATCTCGGCATCTTTGGTTAGCTTCGCCCTTTCAAAGATGTCTTTATCACGAAAATCTTCTGAAACCACTATCACATCTATGTCACTCTCCGGGGTGGTATTTCCTCTAACCTGTGAGCCAAACAGAATAATCTTTGATAGATTCAAGCCACTTTCTATTAAACACTTCTGCAAGAACGTGATAATCTCTATGACTTTGCTCTTAGCCATTTCAACAACTCCCTGCATTTCTTGAGCATGTCTGCTGTTTTCGACTTGTCGTAATCCTTCAGCATTCTATCGAGGTTGTCAGGATAGCGAGCAGGAACGCTTACCCTGTTGAGCGTAAAGATAAAATCATAAAGATTCTCAGGAAGTTCAACTTTGATTTTTTCGATGAGAAATATCAGGTTATGGGTCTTCGGCGGTATTTCTTTCAGTTCTTTCAGATACAGTCCCTTAAGCGCCTTTTCTACAGACAGATGACACATAAAGATGGCGTAGAAATACCTTCCTCCTTTGAACATCAGTTCTGCTGTGTCAATATCGTAGTCGGATTGTCTCAACCACTCTTGTGGTTCTTTACTCATACGTCTTTCTCTTCAGTTCCACGCGAAGTTGCTTTCCCTCAGAATAATAGCCTTTCTCTATCCGCTATTTCCAGATTACTTTCA